>CBDUAB010000994.1:0-2363 GCA_965365045.1 uncultured Planctomycetales bacterium | reverse complement strand
ACTGACGGCCAATATTTTCGATGCCAGCCACACATACCGCCTCAAAGGTCTGAACAAGTACCTCACAATCATCGAAGAGAACGGTCGCCGGTACTACAAGGCGTACGTAGCGGACCGCCTGGATGGCAAGTGGACGCCCGTTGCCGACTCAGCAGAACACCCGTTTGCAGGTTGGCGGAACATCCGCCCGGCACCCGACGTCCCACCGTGGACAGACAATGTCAGCCATGGCGAGTTAATCCGTGACGGATACGATCAGACGTTGACCGTCGATCCCGCCAACTTGAAGTTCATTTTTCAAGGCATGCTGGACAGCGACAAGTCTGGCAAGGGCTATGGCCAGTTTCAATGGCGAATCGGGATGTTGAGTCCCGTGTCTGCCGAGCGGTGAGACTGACACCAATCCACCGCCACCATTGGAGCTTGTCACGTGGGGCGGTGATCACAACCAGAAAGCCCAATGTGCAGCCTCGCTGTTCTCACTTTCAATGAACTAGGATCGGCAATTCGATAAGCATAGTGGTAGGACAGGATTTCATCCTGTCCAGACAGGTTGAAAACCTGTCCTACGTTCATCATGGGCGTTGCCACGAACCTCGTCGTGGGTGCTAAGAATGACATAAAGTGGCGATTTTTCAATTAAACGCTCCAAGGATCACGGGCTGGACGAGAGCGTAGGCTGTTGGCTTCGTCGTCGTCGATGAAAGCTTCTTTGGCCGGATCCAACTTGAGTTTGCGATTGAGCATCCACGCTAGCGCCGCCGCGTGACAGGCGATATGCGAATGCCGCATGACCTGCGGATTGGCCGCCGTGGTCTCGCGCGACTTGACGCAGTCAAAGAAATTACGGGCATGAGCCGAAACGTCGAGTCCGCGTGTTTTCTTGGGCAATTGTTGAAGTTCGCTCTTAAGTGAGGCCGGTTCGACTTCGATTCCACCGCTGTCGCCAACTTCTACCCAACCTTCGTCTCCCACAAATCGAACAGGACAGGTGCCCAAATGTTGAATCCAGCCGGGACGCTTTCCAAATGGGGTGTCGAGGAATTCCAGCACCAACTTGACCCCGTTGGCGTAACGAGCAGTTACATTCTTCGCTGCCGGTTCATATTCAATGGGCATTGTGTCGTCGGAATCGTTCGCCCATTGACAGAGGTCCACCGTATGCGCTCCCCAATCTAAAAGTTTCGCTCCCGAATCGAAATCGTAGTATCCACGCCATCTACCGGCGACGTATTTGCTGTTGTACGGCCGCCACGATGCCGGCCCTAGCCACAGATTCCAGTCGACGACATCACGCGGGGGCGCGGGTTCTCCTGGCAACCAAGATGTGTTGATTTCCGGAGTGTAAACCGTGGCGAGCAGCGTGTGGATCTTGCCAAGCTTTCCGCTGTGCGCAAGTTGCACGGCCTGTTGAAAGTTGTGGACGCTCCGTCGTTGTGTTCCGGCCTGAAACACGCGCCCGGTGCTGTTCATCGTGTCGGCGAGTTCTTGGCAATACGCAATCGTCAATCCACATGGCTTCTCGCTATAGACGTCCTTACCGGCTTGGGGCGCCATAATTGATGCCGGCGCGTGCCAGCGATCGCCCGTGGCAATCAACACGGCGTCGATATCCTTTCGGTCAAGCAACTCGCGGAAGTCACGATAAAGATTGCAATCGTGGTTGTCATAGTGTTTGTCCACGAGTTTTTTACCCGCATCACGGCGACTCGCTTGAACATCGGCGATGGCGACGCACTGCACATCGGGCAAACCGAGCATGGCCGTCAAGTCATAAGTGCAGCGCGGTCCGATCCCGATAACTCCGAGCGTAACCTTTTCGCTCGGCGCGACGGCGCCATCCCGTCCCAATGCGCGTGCTGGAACAATCCATGGAAGAGAGATTGCCGCACCTGTCGCCATCGAGTTGAGGAGGAAATCGCGACGTGTTGCTGGAGGTTGGTCATTCATTGGGTTGATTCCTGTTGCCGAGTTTCGGTTTGATGAGTTTAGTTCTCTTTCCGGTTGGACAGCGCCACTTGTGTCATCCTGAGGGAGCACAATTGAACAGCATCGTTTCCATAGGTGTTAGCATCGCTAACGTCATGGATAAGTTGAGTTTAGGCGTTTTGTGTCCAGTCCGCCACCACAGGAGCTCGCCTCCGTGGAGCGATGCTCACAACCAGAAACGTATCGAAACAAATATCGATCGAGTGAATCGCGTTACCTCCCGTCGAGCGTCACCGAGATCGAAATTCACGGCGTGCAACTTCGGCCTCAGCGACGTGCGATCTGTGTTGAGGCGTTTGCTTCGGCCGCTTCAATTCATAGCAGCGCTAGATCGGAAGAGCACACGTCTGAACTCCAGTCACGCCAATATCTCG
>CBDUAB010000993.1:0-2375 GCA_965365045.1 uncultured Planctomycetales bacterium | reverse complement strand
GGTGGGCCAATGGGCCAGCAAGTCATCAGCTAGTGCAACAAAGACGTCCTCTCCGAAATCTTGAACGTCACGATGATTCGATCTAGAACGCGCGATCACCAAATCGAATCGGTTGTCGTCATGCCCGGCGAGTTTCATCGACCTGTGATCCAATCTCAAATCGGAGTCCGGCACGACAACGGGCGCTTCAACTGAATCGGACGGGTCGTATACCGCGAAACTCTCATCTACGCGACTGACAGCCACAACCGCCTGAATGCGGCGGATTACCGGCAACGGAGCACGTGGCACGGTCGCTGGCGCGGCTGCTGCCATGGACGCACCATGTTGCCAATTCAAACCAAGCTGGTTCAGATCATCGACGAGCGTAGTGCCGTCACAATCAAAATCTCCTGCGCTCCAGTGGTAACCGGACGACTGCTGCCAGCTCAAAGCAAGTGCATTGAGGTCCGTAGCGTCCACGTCGAAGTCGAGGTCCGTGTCGCCTCGAACGAGCAGACGACCGGCTGAACTGTTCACGGAGAGCCACGTATCAAGGTCGTCTCGCCCCAGCGTCCCGTCGTTGTTTACGTCGAATCGGGAATCATTGGAACTGGTACCAATCGCGCGGCATAGCGTATCGAGATCGTCGATGTCGCTCGTGCCACTGAAGTCAAAATCCCCGGAAACAACATAGGTCTGAATATTCTGCACGCTCCAAACTTCGTCCGCGTCATCGAACACGCGTGCTTGAATGACGGTGCTCTGATCAATCGTGATTGGGCCGGTGTATTCGATGACCGTCGGCGGCAGAAGAATCTCGGAAGTGACAACGGTCAGTTCGACATCCAAGAGAAACTCTGGACTGGACGCCGTGGCATTTAGGCCTTGAAGGATCAGGTAGTTCGTCCCGACGGTGACGAAACCGTTGGCGGCAAGATCAATTGTCTCTTGGACGATGGCGTCGTTGCTCTCACGGTTTGTCGTTGCAGCGGCGTCAAACGGTACACCTTGAATGGGAAAATGAGAACTCGTCCCGGGCGCGTTACGCCGGGAAATCTCCACGGGAATATCGAGAGCGTCGAACCATAAGTACGCGACAAAACCGTCGTCATAGCGAACGTTCAGCGTCAGATCCTTCAGATCCTGTTTTTGCTGGGCCGATATTTCGAACGGAATCCGGACGTACGCCGACGAATTGACATCGCTCATCTCGGCGGCAATGTCCGTATTGATCAGGTCACCAAAGCCCGCTTGGCCACTATCGAAACCGATGGGCAACGCCCCTTCGACCCAGGTCTCGCCCAACGTCCCCACCACGTACTCTGGGTTCATGAAACAACTTCCCGGATCGGCCAGCACAATGCCGACACTCGTGCAAGCCGAAATCAAATCATCGCTGTTCGGGACAAGAATCTGTGCGTCACTGCCCGTAACAATGACGGGCGTTTCCACCTCGATCGGGTCGCGTGGGTCACTACCGTCTGTTGTGTAATAAATCGTTCCCGGCAGATTGCTGGTCAGTTCGACTTGTGTGCCAGCTGTTATGTTCACCGTGTCAGGACTGAAGTCCGGGCGGGCAAACTGCTCGTCAATCCAGGCAAACCGATTACTAACAAAATCCTTGAGCAGAAAAATGTAGTCCGAGTACGTCGCTGGGCTTTCGCCGGATGGCAGTGGATTCTCGCGACAGCTATCTTCATCAATTCCAAAAAAGCAATTGGGCCAGAGGTATTCGTCCAGTTTGCCCCAACGGTCAAAGTTGCGGGCGATCGCGCCTTGTGAATCATCGAACGTGCCGTCGGTCAACAAGCTAACGGCTTCATCAATGTCTGTCAGGACTTGATCCGTGGAAAGCACTGTGCCACGCATGTCAAACCAACGATCCACAACGCGATGTTCGAAATCGGGGTCCTCGAAAAGTCGAGGGAAATAAGGGTAGTCGGTACCGCCGATCAAATCGTGATCCCATCCCGCGGTCTTTCCGCCTTCGAGCCAATTTGCATTTCCAAGACTAATATGATTGTCCCAAGTTGGCCCCATCGTAATCTTGCCACCGCGGTCGAGGCTCCAGAAGGTATCGAGCCGGAAGCCAAACGGATCCTTGATCGCCTCGAGCATCAGCCATTGATCAATGAACGAGTCCACGTCGATGTACTTTGCGTAACCGATTTCCGGATCGGCAAAGTCCGGACCGTTGAGCACCGACTCGAACTCGTCAATATGGTTCGACAACCACTCAATTTGAGCGTCGTTTGGCTGCTGTGGCTCCACGAATTTAAGCTGATAGGCTTCCTCAGTTATAAAGTTGACATCGTCACGGCCGTCCTTGTCTTTTTTCCAGATGTATCCGCCAGTGATCGCATCGATGTAGTCATCGGCAGACGTGAGCGGCG
>CBDUAB010000992.1:0-2377 GCA_965365045.1 uncultured Planctomycetales bacterium | reverse complement strand
CGTTTGGGAACCGCCAGCGGCGTCGGCTGGACGTCGAAGGGAATACCGCCCAGAGTGCGTGGCACGAGTCCCGCCATGCCGTGGTCGCCCACTTGGCGCTGTTGCGGCGAATAGGACTGCATGATGCGCAAGACCGCCGGATTGATCTCGATGCGACCGTCTTGTCGCGGAGTTCCAACTGTTTGAAAACTGCCCACGGTCACGATGCTCTCGTAAATGTCATGAAACTCGTATGCTTCTTCCACACCACGTTTGTGTAACATTTCCGTTAGCGTGTGGGCCCGTTCGGCGGCCTCGACCAGTCGCGATTTCATATGGCCGGATTCTTGGATCTGTTTTACTTTCTTTTGATCAATCACGACATTTCCACGGAAAGTCGCCACGCGAACTGTGTACTTGCCTGGGCATGAAAGCAGGCTGTGACTGATGCCGATGTTCATCGATTCGACGAATTTGTTGATTCCCCGTGGCGCGAAAAATTCAACCGGTATCAATGGGTTACGCGTGACGAATGCTTGGCCAAGCGGACCCTTGTTTCGCTTGGCCATATTGCCATTGGCACGCTTTTGCAGCGCCCGAAGTCCAGCGAATCGTAGCGTCGTGCGGTTGTCGTTCGTAAGCTTGAGACATTCAAATTCAGAGTATTTGATGCGCTTTAGAGTCTGATCCACGGCAGGATCGTGCATGGATTGGTAATCACCAACGAGAACGGCAATCTCGTCAAACGTTCCTTTTTGTCTATACTCCATCATCTTGGGTTCGCCGTACTTGTTCAGTCCAAGCCCCCTCACCGGCTTCGTGTAGTCGTAATTCTTCTTGTGCAGGTACGCCGGCAATTTGTGACGGCTACGTAATTCAAGCACCAATGCGTTTGCATCCCGCTCGGAGCCTTCACCTGCGAATGAACCGGCGAATATCATCCATGGCCCGTTTTGTTCGCTGAGGTTGTAAGAAGCGTTGGGGTTCGCTTTGACGTGCCGTGAGGCAAAAATCCCGCGCAGCGGCGACGCAGCGGTCAACAAGGTGTCCCCAATCAGTAGCACTCGCAAAACTTCAAGGACACACAATATGCCAACGAAATTCGGCTTTCGCATGGTGAATCTCCCGTGATGTCGTGTGCGAAACGGTTGCCAAGAAAGATCCGGACAAACGCATGTCGCATGACACGGTAGTGAACAATCGACGAGTCAGAAGCTACTAGACAAGAAAAGAACGCTCATCGCGTTGGACGCGTGGCTGAAAAGCAGCCGGAGTCTAGCAAAGCGAATCCGCGCGATCTAGGTCAAGAAAAACTTACCGTGTGATAATCTGGACTAGCCGGGTCTCTCACGGCTTGGGCGTTGATCATGACTCCGGCCGGTGCTAGCTACGGTAGCCCTGCACTGGCCAGTTGAAAACGTGGGGTTGACCGGGCAGAATCACGCCTTCCAGCCGTGCGAGTTTTCTGTCGCTAGATATTAGCAACGTCACGACTCGATATTCGATATTCAATTCTTACGCGATAGAGCCGAGAAACCGAATCGCCAACACCAAGGAATGCCCAACGCCAAATGCGCGATCGAAGTATTCTAAATCGAGGGAGAGTTCGACAACCTACCGTCTTTGGTGACAGTCCCCAGCCGTTGCTCGAGTTCCTCGCTGCGAGGACACTTCTGACGAGTTCCGTCGCAACCGAGCGGGATGAAACCTTCGTATTTTGGGCACAGGGTTCCACGCCGCGAAAAACGGGTGACCTGGTGTGGATGGCTTGCCGGTGGCGGTTTTCAGCACGTATGCGATCGAGAAAGAATCCTATATAATGCATGGTTTCATTTCCACAACATTTGGAAAATAATAGTGGTCACGCCCGTCAAATTCGCAAAACTTCGGCTTGCTTGTGTCGCCACGTTTCCTCCGCGTCGTTGCGGCATCGGTACGTTCAGTTACGATCTTTGCAATGCGCTGTCGGCTGAAATGGCTGCGCCGGAGAGTTGCCAGGTCGTAGCCATTAACGACATTCCACAAGGGTATGGATACGACGACCGCGTTTGTTTTGATATCCTGCAGGAGGACATCTCCGAGTACAGTCGAGCGTCCGACTTTCTGAATATCCGAGGCGTAAGTGCGATCCTTCTGCAGCACGAGTTTGGCATCTACGGTGGGGCCGACGGCTCGCACGTATTGACGATCATGCGCGAGAGTCGGATGCCGATCATCACGACGCTGCACACGATCCTGTCTGAACCGTCGTCGCATCAGCGCGAAGTGTTCGAGGAGCTCGCCCAACTGTCAGATCGGCTGGTGGTGATGAGCCAACGAAGCGTCGATGTTTTACTCGACACATATGGAGTTCCCCAGTTCAAGATCGCCTTGATCCCGCACGGAATTCCCGATCTCC
>CBDUAB010000991.1:0-2382 GCA_965365045.1 uncultured Planctomycetales bacterium | reverse complement strand
GTGAAGTGGTTGAACACCGCGATCACCAAAACGCCCAACTTGACCCAGCCGTGCATGCGGACCTGCATGAAGTCGAAATCGTAAACCGCCGAGAACTTGGTTCCATCTGATGAGTCGATGTGGTCGGCAAACACGTTGACTTCGACTTCGCCCCAATCGATTGGTTGTGTGCCACCGGCACCGAACACGCGCATCGTCAATGCGCCGCCGGAGTCCGCAAACACAACCCGGGTTATGCCTTCAACGGCCGCGTCCGTGTTCTGCCACTGGCCCCAAAAAAAACTGTGATCCAGTGCCTGCGCCGACGTTCGTGAAGTCGCCGAACTCTGATCCTGTTTGCGAGTCGTCTGCAACGTATCCATATTCATCCTCGTTGGCCGATGCCATGTTGACGCCAATCAACCGGCGGGCTGCTTGTAAAAATACTCGCGAGAAAAGTAGTCCGACCTGGAACTGCCGTCTTTGAAAGTGTTCAAGCTGGTGATGATCAACAGCCCTTTGGCAAGATTGGTTTGCAGTTCCGTCTCCAAAAAACCAAAATCGTACTCGGCCGTGAACGAGATCGCACGTTCAGAACCGATGCTGTCGGCGAACACGGTTTTAACTTTCGCCTCGCCCCAGTCGTGCTGTTCGGGCTCACCTGCTCC
This sequence comes from uncultured Planctomycetales bacterium, assembly GCA_965365045.1. Taxonomy (GTDB): domain Bacteria; phylum Planctomycetota; class Planctomycetia; order Pirellulales; family Pirellulaceae; genus CBDUAB01. The sequence goes on along the minus strand of CBDUAB010000991.1, from coordinate 1,735 downwards.
GAATACGCGCAAGGTAAGATCGCCGTTGACTGGCGTCACAACGGCCTTGGTAATCCCGGTTGTCGCCACATTCGTGTTGATCCACGTGCCCAGCAGTGGCGCCGCGTCGGCCGGTTCGCTACGACCGGTTTCGCTACCCGGCTGCGGCCGGTCTTGCAATTTCGCGTAGTTTGTTGGTTTCATCTTCTTTCCCTATTTACGCTGGACTTTCCATAAATATCCTTGAACTCATTGCGTCGAAACGTGGCCGCACGATCGTACACACTGGTGGGGGCGGCGAAATCCTCGGCCAACTGCCGGGTCTGGTGAATCAAGTCCTCATGGTCGATTGCCAGGTTACGGATTTTGGTCCTGCGCGTATGCAGACGGTTGCTGGTGGTAGAAAAACTCGCGCGTGAAGTAATCGGCACGGCCGCTGTCGTCGTTGAAGTGATTGTAAGCGGCGACGATCAACAACCCCTTATTGAAGTTCGCCGCCAATTGCATCTCGATGAAGCCGAAATCGTATTTCGCAAAGAAGCCAGACGGATTACGCGAGCCCACGCCATCCGCGTACGCTACGGCGCTCACGGCGCCCCAGTTCCGCTCCGTCGCGACGCCGTGCGCGTGAACGAGAAATCCATCGCCGTCACGTAACAATTCTAAATGAGAAATGCCGCGAGTGTGCTGATAGGTGTTTCGCCAAGTTCCCAAATGAGGTGCCAGGTCGACGTTAACGGCGAGCGGGTCCGCCGTGTTTTCAAGACAATCGCCTGCCTTGACGTAGGGTAACGAGCTGCTGTCGCCCGCGCCGCCGTTGAATGGTTCGCTGAAGCTCTCAATCCGCTGATGGAAGAATTCACGCGTGAAATAACTGCGGCCTTGCTCCACGTCCCGCTCGCGATTGTAACACTGAATGACCAACACGCCGAGTTTCAAGTTGGCCGCCAGATGTCGCTCGACTACCGCCGATTCGAAATGAGCTTCGAAGCCCGTCATTTCATTGGGTCGGTCCGGCGATGCGTGCGGCGCGACAGCGGCTTCGCCCCAATCGATCGTCGCATCGTTCTCCGCGCCGTAAACACGAATCACCATATCTTCAGCCGAATATGTCAATTCTACCTTGGCGATCTCGGGCGACGTGCGGTTGGTATTGAACCACGTCCCGACAACACTTTCGCGCTGGATGGATCCAGCCAGTGACTTAGCGTCAGCGCCGAGCCGGCTGTTGATCGCAGTCTGACGCATAGTGGCTGATCTCCGTTCGTTCGTTTGATTACGTTGTCGAGTGCCGCACTTTGTTGTCACGTCGATCACATTGAACTCAACGAGATCAAAGTGCCTTGCGGCGACGTGTCCGTGTGAGCCAACCGTTCTTTTATGATTCGATAACCGTCATGCGTTAGATCGAGCAGTTCGGTTTTCACGCCATCGGCCAGTTCATGGACAACCAACGGCATGACCTTCGGGCTTTGCCTTCCAACTCGCGTGGTACATGGCGATTCGCTCGCGGGGAACGTAAATATACGGTCGCGAAATTCAAATTACAAGTTAGCGGGGAATACGTATACCAGGTCCGGCGCCAGCCGCTACGTCCATCGGATTCAGGTCCGCGGCCTCGACGGGCATAACCGGTCACCCACGCGACGTGTTTAAACGCAATGCGGTCCAAATTGTGTTGATTGCCAAATCGTGAGGATTGATTGTGCAAAAGCCGCAATTGTCATCCTGAAGGAGCCTTAGCGACTGAAGGATC
>CBDUAB010000990.1:0-2388 GCA_965365045.1 uncultured Planctomycetales bacterium | reverse complement strand
GCCGAGTCAGCACGCCAATGGCTCGACGAAACGAGTGAAACCGTCCGCCGTCAGCTTTCCGCTAGCCGCCGCGAAGCCACCACGCAGGAGGTTCTCGACATTGTTGCTGGCGCAAGGGCGAGACAACACGGCTTGGGACCGTTCGAGAAATAACTGTCCGGTTTTGGGTAAGAGGTGTGGTTTCACTTCGCCTGGCAATTGAAAAAGTTAAAATGAGAAAAGTATACTTCCGTTGAGGACCACGTCGAAATGTCTCATCCCTCGTTACGAATGGGTTTCGTTTCCACTCGGCTGGCTGGCACGGACGGAGACCGCGGCGACTTGAAATCGCTACGACCGTGGTGGCCACACTACGGAAAAAGGGCGAATGTACTCCTGCCGAATGCCGCACGTACGCGGCGCAAAGACTCACATTTTCCCTTCCACCCACCGATCCTGGCTTGTCGATCAAGAAATCACGCGGTCGCTGCAGCGCCGTGGAAATGCGATTGTCTTACAAGAATGATGACCGTGCCCGACGAACTGGCCATTTCAATCGGTTCCGACTGCACTTCAGCGGGTTAGTTTGTTTCGGACAAACGACGTGAGGACGCGCGGTTTGAACTCGTCCAATCGCAATGCGGCGATTGGCAAGATCTTGATGTCGTCACTGCCCAAGCCAAATCGCGTGGTGAATTCAAAGTGCCGTTCGCAACTCAGAATCCTCATTGTTAAGAAGTCGTTGTTTCAACGTGAGGCCCCCAGGCGCGGAGAATCCACCCAATCGGTCGTTTGAGCCAACGACACGGTGGCACGGAATGACAATCGGAAAGCGATTGTTGGCCATTACGGTGCCGACCGCCCGGGCGGCGCGCGGTGAACCTGCCTTGTTAGCCAGCTCCGCATAGGTTCGAGTCTGCCCCCAGCGAATTCTTCGGCAAGCCATGAGAACTCGCCGCTGAAAGGGTGTGGCGTGAGCAAAGTTGAGATTGATGTCATCAAACTTCACAAAATCGCCAGTCGCAAAATCTTCTAACCGTTCTACAAGGTCGCGTTGGCTGGAGGTGATGCTGTCAAGGGAGACAAGATGATTCGACGGCAATTTCCGGCTTGCTGCGTGGGCGGAACGATGTCCAATTGTGACGCGTGCTAAATCCTCATGGCTCCAACACAGACCAAACCAGCCAAGTTCGGTGTCAAAAACCACGGCCTCCGTCAGTTTTTCACAGGCCATGTGGACAACCTCCACAATTCTCACGAAATCCCACGTTTCTCAGGATTCGGTTCTTAGTTTCCAGGTCCAATCTTGACTTTCCAGCGGATTAAAGTGTTAATGGGAACTGGGGCTGCGAGGGTTTCACTTTTCATTTGTTCTCCCGCTCGTCTACTCAACCCAGCACTTTTTGCCAGCACCGTGAGCGATCGACATGGGATGCTCCATTGCACGGTAGCTCGGCGGAGTTTTTGTTTTTGACAGTCCCCGTCAAATGATCTTATACTACGCACATTTCGTTGTGAATCTGCCCTCGGGAATCTAATTGACGTACGGAGGCTGAAGCTGCCGATCGGTGGTAAAGCGATGGCCTTCTTTCGATACACACAGGAGTTCGTGGATGCATCGATTCGGCTCTTGCAGCGATGATTTCTACATCAATCTGAACCTGAATACCGAAATGGATCTGAAGCACAGTCGCGAGACCGTGCTGCATTTCTTTGAGCAAATTCAGAAGCGGTATCCAGCCATGCGTAACTTTTATGCGCGCGACCGGGGCGAACACGTGCTGGAGGAAGACAAAGAGAAGGGCCACTACCGTTGGGTCACAGTTGAGAACAAGCGCATTTGCTCTGGACATGTAAACTGTGATTCGCTCGAGGCGGCTCTCGATCAACACGAATTGATACTTGAGCTGGCTCCTTATTTGCTGTCGTTGAGTCCATTGGACTGTGAGTCGCTCAATTTGATGTATGGATTTGACTTCACTTATCGAGGCAACCACAACCAACTCGTAGCCGAAGCCTTGGGTGTCACCCCAGCATTTGAGTCGTTGCTCGATATGCCCAATGCGAATGCGATCGCCTATGAACCCGCCATTCAAATCGCTCTGGACGAGAATTGCCGTGTCCAATGCCGTTTAAGCGTCGAAACGCGGACAAGCGCGTACCACTTGCGGACGGGTGAGTTTCCAGAAGAGCAGTTGAGCGTATATGTGACCGCCCGTCAGTATGGAAGCCTTGACCCAGGCGAGTCGTACATCGACGTAATGCGTAGTCTCGACGTGATCTGCCAAGAAGTAGTGGATGAATACGTCGTTGAGCAGATACTACGCCCACTCCAACAGACGATTGCCATGCATTAAGGCGTACGCCTAAAGCAGGGCATCGTCATCGCTGTTGCGGCGGACGGCGACC
>CBDUAB010000989.1:0-2389 GCA_965365045.1 uncultured Planctomycetales bacterium | reverse complement strand
CCCATGAGGCAAGCTCACGGGGGTCTTAGTCACGAACTCAAACAGTCGAACTAGTGATTTCCCAACGCAACATTATACGAAAGACACGCCATGAGTTAGGCTGCCAATACCAAGATCAAAATCATGCCGACCACGCCAAACACTGTCACAATGGCGATCACACGCCCAGAAAAAAAGCCCTTGGTCATCGTATCCAGCGCCCAATAGATGCCGCAGACACTTCCTAATAGCGCGATCAAGCCGCCAAATCGAAACGAACGCTTTTCGTTGGTGGCCCATATATCCTTTTTCGTGACCTTTTCCATCGTGCGATGCTTTGCCAGCGCGGCCGTCATGAACGGTTTGACGTCCTTCAAATCGACCAGCATCGCATGCCGCCATACCGGGCCGTTCGGCGTCTGCAGCTGCTGCGCGAATTGATCGCAGACAAACGTACCGTCGCGAACCGCGTCAGGCAGATTGTCCGTCAAATCAAATCGCGGCCTGAATAACAGCGTTTTCGCTTCGGCCCGGACAATCGGTTTCAGTACTTTCACAGCGAGCTTTTCGGATTGCAATTCCGCGGCCCGTTGATCATTGGCGAATTCTGGCGACATGATGAGGAATTGCTTGCGCCGCGAATGTCTCTTACTGAATCCATCAAAATCGAGCACCCATGGCTTTTCCACGAAACGAAGACTGGTAGTAGCATGGCCACCGGGGCCAAAAACATTGGTTTCGAACGAGCCAGTCACCACCTGCTGCGTGTAATCCCACGGAGCTTTATGATGATCGCGAATCAGCTTCTTAACTTCAACGTAGACGTAGTCGTCGGCAATGCTGGTCGCCTCGGGTCGGGACATGCGGTCTGAAACTTGTGAAACGTCGATTTCTGGAAACGCTTTTTGCAGAGAGCTGACGATCGTTTCGACGAGGCCACCGTGCTGTTCAAACAATTCACCGTACACCTGGATTTCTGTTGGGTTCACGCCCTCGCTAGGATCTTCCCTCAGCACTTGGTAAACCAATGGCTCGACGTGCCGGGCAAAGGCCTGTGCTGCCGCGTCCATGGATGCATATCTATTGGGAATGTAAAGCTCCTCGGCGGTACGCCAGGCAACCAGTAGTTCCCATACCTCGGGTACGTTCGGTATCCCAGGTGCCTCCGGTACCTCAGGTATTTCGGGCGCGTCGGGAACGGACGTTGGCACTTGCCTTTCGCTCACGAGGACGACGGTTCTTGAGTCGGAAGACGCTCCTAACGTAACGCCGTTCAAAGCCTGCCGGTGCGGTCGGGTGACGAGCGACCCATGCTTCGATACGCATAACATCGAGACAAATAACATTCCGACGAAGAATACGAAGGCCGCAAGCCAACGTGAGTGCCGGACGATCATAAAAACAAAGACCAAGAAGCAAAGCACGGCCACAAGAACAAAGAGGCCTGCGAAGGAAACGTTTTCAACCATCATCATATAACTCCTTCTTGGACAGCTTGCTTTTCAGCCCCGGCGGTCGTGACGCGCGGCCGTTTGGCAGGCCAGGCCAATAATAATAGGGAGACGGTGAAAACGAGGCACATGCAAATAGCGAACGCAACGTTCTCAATTTCAAGGATCGCCAAGATCATGCGACCGATCTCCGCGGATGCGGCGTAATCCGCGATTTTCGACCAGGACATTGCTTCGGTTACGTACGTGGTCGTGGCGATGCAGACGCCGTAAATACCCAAAACACCCAGGACAACTCGCGCCATGTGTGAAAAACCGGCGGATGCGCGTGCGCGAAGCAGCAGTGCGAACGAGACGAGGCCAGCGAAAATGCCAATCGGGCTAAAGATTCGATACGGTAGCTTGTCCCAGTCTTCCATTTGAAATAATGCCGCGATGTCATCAGATTGGATAATATGTAGTTCGTCAAACACTCCGTTTGCGACCACGGTCGAAAAAATCGGGAGAACACAGCCTACGAAAATCGCAAATGTGGCGATCACACCAGCAGTGATGGACATCAGAAGAGATATACCGGAAGGTCGCCAATACTGAGCTACCGGATCAACGGGCACCGACGAGTATTCGTTTACCGGCGTGTCGGAAGTGGTTTCCGTTGCTGAATCGTTGAGCCAAGTGACGACCAATCTACCCTCGGCATCGCGAAAGACACCGACGACCAACATTGCCAGGTCCAGCAACTGGCCAACAAGCAGCAAGCCACCGGTAAACGCCCACAACAATCCTGTTTTCCACTTACCTAGATAAAAACGATGTAATCCTGGCACGACGGGAAGCGCCGCGCAAAGTAACGTGGCGACCAAACGACTTCTTGGTGACATCATCGCAGTGGAATCGGAAGTAAGCGACTGCTCCGCACCAACCGCAGCTTCTACAAAGCCCGCGGCCCGATCTAACTC
>CBDUAB010000988.1:0-2391 GCA_965365045.1 uncultured Planctomycetales bacterium | reverse complement strand
GAGCAGACCGAGGCGCTCGTGGCCATCGACGTAGTGACCGGAAGGATACTTTGGCGTGACGAACGCTATGACATGGCCGTCAACTATTCCCATCCGGTCGTTTGTGAAACCACGACCGGGAATGAAATCGTCGTTGCCGGTACCGGAATGCTGATCGGATATGATCCGGATACTGGAAAGCGACTTTGGTATGCGCGGTCACTACTGCGCAACATCAAGACGACACCTGTTTGCATCGATGACATCATCTACGTTTCTCTGCAAAGCAGTGGCGTTGCCAATCAATGGCTGGCCACGGCCGACGTGGCGGAAATCGGAAATGGTGACGGCAAGATCACCAAGGAAGAAATGCAAGCTTCTGCAGAGCACACGATCATCCCGGAATCATTCTTCGAGAGGACGTTCGCACGCGGTGATCTAAACGGCGATGGTGCCTTGGAAGGGGCCGAGTTGGATCTGGCGTTTCTTCATCCCGCCAATTTTGCCGGTGCTCGCCACGATGTGGCCGATCCCGCCGATGAGTACATTTTGGCGGTCCGTGGCGGCGGACGTGGTGACGTGACAAAGACCCACGTTCTTTGGCGCCACAAAACAAAACACACCGATCACATCGTTTCGCCACTCGTTGTCAACGGACACATGTTTTTGATTAAAAGCGGTGGCATCACAACCGTATTTGAAACCGCAACTGGCACGTCGGTGGGCAAGCCGAAAAGAATTGGCAACGCAACGTCGTATTTCGCATCGCCTGTCCATGGGGAAAACAAGATTTACATCGCCGGCGAAAACGGCCACGTTGTTGTGTTGGCCGGCCAACCCGGTTACGAAGTGCTCGCAAAAGCCAACGATATGGGCGAGAGCATCGTGGCGACACCTGCCATCGCTGAGGGTAGTCTGTTCATTCGAACAAGAACGCGTCTGTACTGCGTTCGCCAAGACGACTAATTCGCCGCGCAAAGCAACATTAGGAATAAACGGACAAATAATTCGAAAGGTCGGAGCAAGAGCGGATCGTCCAATGTAGTCCTCCCGCTCCGCCGTGAGGGCGCTCTTGAGCGCGCCGTCCATCACAATTCTTGCAGCTCCAGCGTGACGAAAGAGACAGTTCCGATTAGGGCTGCACACTTAGTCACCTCGACTCGATCGTCACCACGACATCACGCGGGAGCGTGATGATTACTTTGGACGACCGATTACCGTTTGGGACCAATCGGCAAGGGGTTCGTCAATCGAGCACACTCATACGCTCTAAACAAGCACAATCGAATCGGGAACGCTTCTCGACACACTTACATTGCACTCCACAACAGATGATCCTTGTTTCAATTTGCGGATCTTACGGTACAATCTTGACCGGACTATCAATGCCGCCGCTTGTGGCTAGGGAGGCTCACGATGCTTTCGATTAACGGTCGACCAAGCCGTTCGTGTAACGGACTGTCTCGTCGTGCGATGTTACAAGCGTCTGGGGCCGGATTGATTGGCTTGAGTTTGCCCAAGGTCATGGCCGCGGAACGATCCGTGCCGCACCATCCGGTTCGCGCCAAGTCAGTGATATTTCTGTTCTTATTCGGTGGCCCAAGTCAGTTTGAAACATTTGACATGAAGCCCGAGGCCAGTAGCGACATTCGCGGGCCTTTCCAACCCATCGGCAGCCGCACGCCGGGTTTGCGAATCTGCGAACACCTGCCGAAGTTAGCCAACGTTTCCGACAAGTACTGTGTGGTTCGGACCATGTCGCATGACTTCAATGATCACAGTGGCGGGGGACACTACATGCAGACTGGTCATCGGTGGCATGTACCGATTGGTGGTGGCTTTAGTGCAACCAGCAAAGACTGGCCATCGATCGGATCCGTCGTCGAGTACTTCTTTCAACGTCAACTGGGCGGACTCCAGCGAGAGCTTCCCAATTATGCGGTGGTGCCGAACAGACTTGGTCGGCTGCAGGCGGACGGGCAATACGCCCGCCCTGGCGAGTACGCTGGGTGGCTTGGACAAGCCTACAATCCGCTGACAACACGGATTGACCGGCGCGACGCGAACGACAACCCGTACTGGCGCGAATGTACGGATGACGAGCTGGACTGCAAGATCGAGGGACTCGAGCCACCAACCGCCATTCAGCTTGACCGCATCAAAGAGCGCGTGTCACTCTTGGAACAGTTCGATGCACAGCGGCGGGTGATTGATGAAAAACAAGCGGCGGATCTAGACCAAATTCGGCAGCGCGCATTGGGCCTGGTGACCTCATCGCGAACCCGCGATGCATTGGACTTGCGTCGCGAACCCGCCAAACTGCGAGACACTTACGGCCGGCATCTTTTCGGTCAAGCAACTTTGCTGGCAAGGCGTCTTGTCGAAGCGGGCACTCGATTTGTCACGGTTCAC
>CBDUAB010000987.1:0-2394 GCA_965365045.1 uncultured Planctomycetales bacterium | reverse complement strand
GGCGAGAATTCGGTTCTGGTGTGCATGCCAACGTCGATGCCATGGCGCGACTCGGTTATCTGTATTTGCGGCGCGGTCGTTGGAAAGACCGGCAGTTGATTCCAGCGGATTTCGTCGACCGGGCGGCCACAACGGTCGCGGACGTCACGGGGCTTCCCGAACACACACCGAACCACGGAAACGCCTCGGATCATTACGGTTTGCTGTGGTGGAACAATGCCGATGGCGCGATTGACGATGTTCCGCGCGACGCGTTTTGGTCATGGGGTTTGTATGACAGTTTGATTGTCGTGATCCCCAGTCTCGACATCGTCGCGGCGCGCAATGGCAAATCGTGGCAACGGGAGTCAGACGCCGCGCATTACGATGTTTTGAAGCGATTTTTGCAGCCAATCGCGCGATCCGTACAAGCTGAAGCGCCTGCAAAGAGCGATGAGAGTAATGCTGCGTCGGGATCCACCGCTCCTTATCCGCAAAGCTCCGTCATCCGCTCGATCCAGTGGGCGCCGGTTGAGTCGATCGTGAGTAAAGCCAACGGCAGCGACAATTGGCCGATCACTTGGGCTGATGACGATGCGCTTTATACGGCCTACGGGGACGGCTGGGGTTTTGAGCCGCGCGTGGATGAAAAACTGAGCATGGGCTTCGCGCAGGTCACCGGCGGACCAGCGGACTTTCACGGCGTCAACATTCGTAGCAACACGGGAGAAACTCTCGGACAGGGTGCGGACGGCAAGAAGGCGAGCGGCATTCTGATGGTCGATGGCACTTTGTACCTGTGGGCGCGCAACGCCGGCAACTCGCAACTTGCCTGGTCAACCGATAAGGCGCGCACTTGGAAGTGGAGTGACTGGCGCTGGACAACGAGCTTCGGGTGCCCAACGTTTGTCAATTTTGGACGCAACTATGCAGGAGCGCGTGATCAGTATATCTATACAGTTTCCCCGGACTCCGACAGCGCTTATGAACCAGCGGACCGATTCGTGTTGGCCCGCGTTCCGCAAAACCGCATCCGAGACCAGGACGCCTACGATTTTTTTCAGGCTTTTGACGCTGCGGGCGAACCGATATGGACGGACACAATTGAGCAACGAGGTGCCGTTTTTGAGCATGCGGGCCGCTGTTACCGCTGCGGGCTGACGTATAATGCGGGGTTGAATCGTTACTTTTTATGCGCGGTGCTTCCGCATAGCGATCATCCCCAGGGTCCACGCTTTCAAGGTGGCTTTGGAATCTACGATGCGCCCGAGCCTTGGGGACCCTGGACGACAGCCTTTTACACCGAGGATTGGGACGTCGGACCCGGCGAAACTTGTAGCGTACCGACAAAATGGATGAGCGACGATGGGCGGACCGTTTACCTTGTGTCGTCAAGTAACGATTGCTTTTCGGTGCGTAAGGCGACACTTGTTGTTAGCGAATAAATAACTGTCCAACAGCTCGATCAACTACGCGGCTGAATACTCGTAGCCGAACGCAACGATCACGTCACGGTAGGCCCTTGCGACTCGATCGATCGACCCAGAGCTATAAAACTCCTGGTAGGGGGCAGTCCAAGTCCAGTTCAGATGCGGCAACCGCGCCACAATGCCAAGTTGATTGGCAACGTGGAGAAAATCGCGCTTGATGTGCTCGAAGCGTCCGACAAAGTCGACCAACAGATTTCCGTCGGCGTCACTGAGCATTTGTTTTTGAAAGCCAAGCCGCTTGGCCACGGCAAAATCGATGAACTCGTCGAACTTCATCCGCTTGACTCGGGTGTGCCGTTTGTGATTCGGCATTTTCAGGTAGTATTTGTAGTACGATGCTAGCTGATCCCAGGGGTTGCGGACAAAGGCGAACTTAAATAACCCCGCGAACACTTCGGTAGGCAAACACGCCTGCGCGGTGCGAGTCATGGTGTGCGGGCGGAATCGCCGCTGTCGGTATCCGCCGAGAACCAGATTCGTATTGATACCGCACCGCTTCAACAGACGATTTACCAAGTAATGTTGGGGATCGTGTTGATACGGCTGTAACGCCGCGCGAACGCTGGATCCACCCGTCTTCGCAATGTGCACAAACAAGAAACGCTTTTCATAGGATACGATCATGCTGATAACGGATCTCAAGAGTTGGTGGCGCGGAGTCTACTACAACGTCGAAGTTCACGTCAATACACGGTGTTTGGGTGACAGCAGACCCCAACAGACCGAGTGCGGAAACGCAATTCCTTCGGTAGCCCGACACTGGGGTGTTTCAAAGTTGATATTGACAGGGCAAGAATGACGCTAGCATTCACAACGAATTCGCTGCGCCGAATTAGACTGACACCACACATTTCGCCCATCGCCGCCGAAGGCTGCGATGCCGTTGGTCGTAGGACGGATTGGCCAAGTCGTGAGAGAATCAACC
>CBDUAB010000986.1:0-2403 GCA_965365045.1 uncultured Planctomycetales bacterium | reverse complement strand
GCGCGTTGCGTCCGCTTGGCCGGTTGATTGTCACCTTACTCAAGTTCAATCACCCTGATGCAAGTCCAATTGTAGACATCGGTTGCTCGCTGGTCACGCCAGGTCCGGCGCACTAGGCCGTTTCTGCCTAGCGCCCCCATACGCGTCACGGTCCAAGCGTCGTGACGTCGGTCGCCCCCAGCAAGCAGTTAAACTCAACGTTGCGAGTTTCCGCAGGTTTTTCACTTGCGCAAAGAGGTGGGCTCGCTTTTACCGCCAGATGCAACCACGCAAGAACGATGTGTTGTTGATAGGGCATTGTTTTGCCATCCCGTGCTATGACTCGATCAAGGGGCCGTAAGCACTGGGTTGGCGATGGTGGCGACCGTAGATTCCGCTCTTGCGGTGCTTTCTGAGCGCGGTCATGTCCAGAGCGGCGAAGAGAATCTGCTCGTCCTCATCACCGATTTCGATGGTTTTGCCATCGTATCCGATGATCATGCTGTGACCTTGGAATTTGAGGCCGGCCCAGTTGGCCATTGCGAGGAAGACTTCGTTTTCGTAGGCGCGGAGGCCGCCCCCGCCGCATGCAGATTCGCGAGTAGCTGGAGGTTTTCGTCGAGTTTCTTCTTGATGCCCTGATGCCCGTGACGTCCGCGCAAAACCCATCCTGAGGCAATCGGACGTGGAATCGTAGAACGGTACCACCGTCTTGAGAGCCACGAGCACGACTGACGGTATTTGGTTACACAAAAGATGGAACGCCCCCGGCCCAATCACTCGAGCCGAGGGCGTTGCGATGTCGCAACCTATCATTCGACGACCAGGTCGCTGATCAGCTTGAGCGGGTTGGGCCTGCACACAATTGCCGGTGGCGAGACTGAACTCGGTTGTTCGCCACCGCAATTCGCGGGCTGCCGCATTCATAGTAGGCGATTTCTTCCTTCAATTGCTTCAGAGGAGGAAAGTGCAAAGACCTCGTCCAGCGTGTCCGCGGAGAGTTTTCGTATTCGTTTTTGGTCTGGGTTTGCCGAAGCCGTCGCGTCCATCGAACCTGACCGTTCTAGCCGTGTGGTTTCGTGACGATCGATCCACGGCGACCATTTCCTTTCGCCGGCAAACCTTAACTGAAAGTCGACCTGTGGCATCAGTCCGATATCATGACGCAGTATCGTTGTCGCGTTGATGTCGCTGTTGAAGAAATCGATTTCTGACACGGACGAACTTGCGTGATCGAGCGATGCCAGCGCGGCGTCGGTCACGGATGTCGAGTTGACTTTCGCCAGGCCTGCCAACGGCGCCCTCGGCGATCGACGGTTTCCGTCCTGGGCCTCGGCAGCCGCCGCGGGCACGCCGTTTTGCCAATTCAACGCCATTAGATTCAAGTCCGCGGCGTCAACGCGGCCATCGCCGGTGAAGTCGCCTTGCCCCCAGCCGGCAACGTTCGTTCTCCGCCAATTCACTCCCACCTGGTTCAGATCGGCCGCGTCGACTTGCCCATCCAGTTGTGCATCTCCAATGAACGTGCCGATTACGTTTTGCACCAGGAAATTGACGTCCCCCGTATCGACCGACAAATCACCATCCAAGTCGTAGTAGAGGACGTCCGTGTTGGCGCGTACCGCATTCTGGAGCACATCAATGTCGTCGGCCGTTACCGCGCCATCACCGTTGAAATCACCCACGGTGTTTCCACTGAAATCGACCGTTCCCGGCGAAGCTGGCGCGGCTGACCAAGACGAGCTAAAGTTGCCAAAGAAAACGGGCGCACTTCGCTGTAGAGAATCGCCACCGCCGGCCGCGCTCGTTCCCCACGGCGCCAGGTTGTCATAAACCAATTCGTCTTCGTACAAATGACTAACGACCGTCGGCTGGACCGGTATCGGTCGTGTAGCCCGTTGCAGCTGCACGCGCTCGCCGTTGTCGCTGAGCTGGCCGCCGTACCCACCGAGCATGGTGACGGTGTCGTCCAAGCCATATTGCGCGCGGAAAGCGTCCAACCTCGCTGCATTCGCGGGATTGTCGGGATTGAACGAAAGGATGATCAACGTGGCTTCCGCGCCGATGCTAATGCCGGGATCAAACTCCATATCAATGCCGCCCCGGATTCGCCAGTCCGCCAAGTCGACGTCAGCCCGTGTTGGATTGTGAAGCTCGATGAACTCCAGATCGTCCACGGACAGACTTGGGTCGATGGCTAATGCCTCAGGCGATGGAGCGCCCGACTGATAGTTGACTTCACTGATCACCAGCGGCCCCACGCGCGGAGGGCTGTTTGCCGCACCCAACGTCAGACGCCCCAACGGTGCGAAACGACCCGCCCCGTTGGGCACGCGCCCAAAGGATTCGCCGCCGGCCGCCGCGCCGAAATGCACATCGTCCACGAACGACTGCACGCCCCCGTTTCCGTCGGGAACCACCAGC
>CBDUAB010000985.1:0-2405 GCA_965365045.1 uncultured Planctomycetales bacterium | reverse complement strand
GCGACGCCCTTCGCGTCAACATCACGCATCGTGATGGCGAGATTCACGTGGCCGGCACACCGCCGGCCGTTACGCAGGCGACGGCTGCGCTGGAACAGCTCAAGACGCTGGTGGAACGTCGCGGGTCGGTCGACGAAGCAGAGGTATCCCAAGTCCTGGCGCAAGTCACGGGTGTTTCCGACTCGGTTGAGGCGCGGCCGATTCAGGTCGTTTCCGCTGGCCGAGTCGTGCGTCCCAAAACACCTGGCCAGGTCGCTTATGTGAATGCGATACGCAATAACGATTTGGTCTTTGCGGTCGGTCCAGCAGGCACGGGCAAGACGTACTTGGCGGTGGCCACTGCGGTCGAAGCTCTCAAGAATGACGAGATTCGCAAAATCGTACTGGTCCGACCAGCTGTCGAAGCAGGTGAGAGCCTTGGATATTTGCCAGGTGACTTGAGTGCCAAGATCAATCCGTACCTGCGTCCGCTACTTGACGCTCTCTATGAAATGGTCGATTACGACCAGGTCAAACAACATATGGATCGAGACACCATCGAAGTAATTCCGCTCGCTTTCATGCGTGGCCGTACGCTAAACGATGCCTTCATCATTTTAGATGAAGCGCAGAACACGACCGTGCCGCAAATGAAGATGTTTTTGACACGTATGGGGCTGGGGTCGAAAATTGTCGTGGCCGGTGACAAAACGCAGGTCGATTTGCCACCGCACACGCGCAGTGGGCTGAGTGACGCCATTTCACGTTTAAAAAACATCGAGGGCTTTGCCGAAGTTCGACTCAACCAAAATGACATTGTGCGGCACCGTCTCGTACAGGAAATTGTTCGCGCCTACGATGAGGGCCGAAGGAAACGCCGCTAGGGATTAAGGTCGCCTATCAGTCATGTCTTCTGGCAATCAAACACGGACTCGGTCCGAACACGTTGCCCAACTGGAGTTACCTCCAAGTCGCATCACTCGTGCCATTTCGCTTTTGCGCCGTGGTGACGTCACGTTGCGCATCTTGCTGTGCATCCTCGCCGCAGCCTTGATATGGGTGTTTACGGCCGGGTGGTCTGTGCGCTTACCGTACCGAACTGGCATGACACCGGAACGCGACATCATTGCGCGCCAGACGTTTGAGCGTGACGACGAAGAGCAAACGACGGCAGCAAGAGAGCGCGCGAGACGCAGTGTCGAATGCGTTTACGACCACGATGTTGAGAGTGTGAACGAACTACGCCGACGGCTAGAAATTCGCATTGTGCAATTAATCAATGCACCATCGTTTGCCGAACTGGACGCTGCCGTTTGGCAAGAGTTTTTGCCGCAGCAGCCAGCCGATGCGGCCGAAAAGAATCCGGATCAAACCGACTCCGCAACGGACTTGACCCGATCCGAGGTAATTTTTCAGGAATTCGTTGCCGCGCTTGCCGACGATCCTGAACTTGAGAAATTCGAGCAGTCCATCGAAAAACTATTCGAACCCATCAGCCGGTTTGGAGTGCTGGAGAAGATCCAACACAAACTTGAGGAAGGTAGCCAGTCTGAGATTTGTGTTCGTCGCAGCACGGATAACAAGCGAGAGCACCGCGTAGAGATCGCAAAAGTGCATCGCAGTGAGACAATGACGTCCTTTGACGAGCGTTTGGAGGAAGTCTTTTCGCAGGAAGTATTACGAAAACACGTTGGCTATTGGTTAAAGTCGCTGATGCCAAACACGCTTACGATAAACAAGCAACTGACGAACGAGGAGACGATTCGTATTGTCGATGCGGTAGAGACAATTCGTGACCCATACGAAGCGGGGGAAACCCAATTGGCGGAAGGCGGTAAGGCGCTCTCGGCGGAGAAAATCGAACTTTTGCGTCTAGAACATCAAGCGTGGCTCGACAATCGCCCATGGAGCCAACGGCTGTCGAAGGCCGCGGCCGATTTCGGCATGTATACCGCCTTGTACTTGCTGTGTGGTGTTTATCTGTTCTACCGCCGTCACGATTTGTTGCGGGACTATCGAAGGCTGTTCACGCTGCAAGCCGTTGTTGTCGTAACGGTCGTCACAGCGTGTTTCGCGGCGCGCGACAGTTGGCAGGCGGAATTGATTCCGCTCATGTTGTTTGGGATCACCGTTGCGTTGGCTTACCGTCAAGAATTGGCCCTGTTGTTGTCGGCGTCGGTTTGCCTGATTGTCGTGCTGACGTTACGGCAGGGTTTAACCGAGTTTGTAGTGCTGGCGGCATGTTTGGCTGCCACGATTCTGCTATTACGGCGAATCCGTACGCGCACGAAGTTGATCAACTCGGTGCGCGGGCAGATGAAAATCTTCGGTCTGCGCATATCGAAAGGCGACGCGTCGACCTTCGCCGCGTGCGCCCGCGCTGAGTTGCCCACTGAGTTGCCCACCGAGTTGAAGACCGTGGTGGG
>CBDUAB010000984.1:0-2408 GCA_965365045.1 uncultured Planctomycetales bacterium | reverse complement strand
TCGCAACTCGAACACCAGGCGGACCAAATCAAAGACGACATTCGCAGCAAACTGCTGCGACGTTTCTTTATGCCAATCAATCGAAGTCAGGTCTTGGAGATCTTGTCCATCCAGGACAACGTGGCGGACGCCGCCGAGGATGTCGCGGTTTTGCTAACTCTCAAACAGATTGAAACACCCGAGAGCATCCTTAGCGACCTTCGCGAATTCCAGGAGATGAATTCGAAAGCATTCGCTCATGTTAAAACGATAATCAGCGAACTAGACGAGTTGTCCGAGACTGGCTTTGGCGGGGCCGAAGCAGACAAAATTCGAGGCATCGTCCACGAGACCGCATACGCCGAACATCAATGCGATGTTTTACAGCGACAACTCTTGAAAGGCATCTTTTCAGCTGAGTTGTCTGCCGCCGATCTGCACATATGGACGCGACTTGTCAAAGAGCTGGGTCGCATCTCGAATCTGGCTGAGAATCTGGCCGATCTCATCGAAATGACATTGAACCTCAAATAGGCCATTGGCCGCGTCTCGGTCACGAACCGTCCCCATCAATGCTTTTTATTGGCACAAACGTCAGGAGATTTGCATGAGCTCTTTAGAGTGGACACTGTTGACGATGGTCCTCGTGTTCGGCTTCTACATGGCCTGGAATATTGGTGCCAATGACGTTGCGAATGCAATGGGAACGTCGGTCGGATCGCGTGCGTTGACACTGCGGAATGCGGTCATCCTAGCGGGCATCTTCGAGTTTCTCGGCGCGTGGCTCGTCGGCAGCAATGTCGCCAAGACGGTTCGCAAAGGCATATTCGACCCGACGATCCTTGAAGAAATCTACACCAAAGGGACACATCCTGAGGCTTGGGCCAATTTCGGCGACGCATATCCGGCGTTGATTTTGGCCTGCGGCATGATTTCCGCCTTGCTGGCCGCGGGAACTTGGCTAATGCTCGCATCGTACTTTGGTTTTCCGGTATCAACCACACACTCGATTGTGGGTGCCGTGGTCGGCTTTGGTTGCGTTGCATTGGGAGCCAGCCGCGTCGATTGGCAGACGGTAGGCCTGATCACGGTTGGCTGGGCCGTGTCACCACTCATGAGTGGTGCCATTTCGTACATGCTGTTCCGATTCGTGTTACGCAGTGTCTTTTACAAACGCGATCCGGTGGCGGCTGCGCGCCATGTGGCGCCTTATCTCGTTGCCATGGTGCTAGTCGTCTTGATAGGGGTCGTGGCATTCAAGGGGCTTAAGCCCTTTTGGGCAAAACACCAGATTGACCCGTTCGAAGCGCGAGTGCTCGTCCTGATCGGCGCCAGCGCGGCCATTTCTGCCATGATCGGGCTGTTTGTGACGCGAAGGTTGGTTCGCGACATTCATTCGGATGAGGAAGAAGCCATGGAAGTCATTTCTCCAGCCGTGGCCCGCGCCCTGCAAAAAGCGTCGACACACTTGCGCTCAGTACGAGATAATACCGATGGTACGCTGAGTGAAGAGACCAAGGAATTGTTAAAAAACGTCGAGCGCCTACATGCGGAAGTGCGCAAGAAAACCGAGTTCGGTACCGACTCGCCGAATCTTCAAAAGGTGGAACGTATCTTCGTTTTCTTGCAGATTCTGACGGCCTGTTTTGTCGCGTTTTCTCACGGTTCGAATGATGTGGCCAATGCTATCGGTCCGTTGTCCGCAGCTTATCAAGCTGTCCGTGAACTCAAGATCCCGATCGAATCTAGCGTTCCTCAGTGGGCGCTGGTTCTGGGCGGTATCGGAATCATCACTGGTTTGGCGACGTGGGGATGGCGAGTGATCCGCACCGTGGGTGAACGGATCACCGAACTAACGCCTAGTCGTGGCTTCTGTGCCGAGTTTGGCGCGGCCATTACGATTCTATTGGCGTCAACGTTGCCGATCGGCTTGCCCGTGTCCACAACGCATACGTTGGTCGGCGCCGTGTTAGGTGTTGGTTTGGCGAGGGGCTTAGGGGCCCTGAACTTGACGGTGATGCGCGACATCTTGGCGAGCTGGATCATTACGATTCCAGCCGGAGCAGCTTTGTCGATTATGTTCTATTATCTGTTGAAGGTCTTCCTGCTGGATCTGCATGTGGCCGGTACGCTTTGAGGGAATGCAGGCCAATTCGCACTGCGAATCTCATTCCCAATTAACTGACGCATCGGTCGACGTCGACGATTGTCGTCCTGTGTGGAGCGACAGCGACTGAAGGTGACATTCTCAGACATACGTCGCTGCCAGTCGGAGGCTGTCACCAGCGTTAGCCAAGCCCACCCACTTATTCTGCAGTGCTCAATGACGACTCGCGGAGCGAGTCGTCCACCTTGACTACTCCGCGTCGTCTTTGCTGCCGCTGCTGGTCGGATCGCGGAAACGATAACCTACGCTGCGAACGGTTTCG
>CBDUAB010000983.1:0-2417 GCA_965365045.1 uncultured Planctomycetales bacterium | reverse complement strand
TAGCCAGTGGCGGACACACCTTTTCTGACGCGCTGAAACTTTGGGACTTCGAATCCCGTCGTGAAATCATGTCGTTGTCAGTGGACGGTGGATGGTCGAGTCGGCAGATCGAATGGTTGCCAGACGGTAATTCGATCATGCTGCTGAATGGTGACTCGAAGATAAACATTTGGCGCGTGCCATCGTTCGAAGAAATCCAAGAGAAGGAGCGCCGGCAAGAAAAGGGCGAACCACAAAAGGAGCTTCGCAAAAACAAGCGATCGGATCAGCATTCTCCGACCGTCTGACAGTCAACCTAAATGCGGCGAACCGAGCTAACATTGCGGCGAATACTACACAGGCGATCCGCCTGTGCCACGTACGTGCTGACATCAGCGACATGACTCTTCCGGCAGCCACCTACTCCTCGCTCGGCGGTTTGGCCAGCCTTTCCAGTCGCGCCACATGGAGTTCAAGCGCCGTAACGGTGGTCGTGAGCATCGCGATCTCGTCTTCCAACAATTGCTGTCGTTCGACCAGCCAGCGGCTCATGTGCACCCGCAAACGATGCTGCACAAGCGCACGACGATTCAACTGCAGCATCGCCAAATGAAATCGACCGGTTTCCGACAACGGTTCGAGGCGTCCAGTTTCCTCGTCGAGACGAATGTGGGGATCGGCATTGTCTAGCAAAGGATGAACAATGCGGCGGCCGGTTTCCAAATCCTTGCCGCTTGGGAAGAAGTCGCCCTTGAACAAGTTGCATTTGAAACATGAGTAAACGAGATTATCGTCGCTGTCGTCGCCGCCGCGCGACACGGGGCGAAAATGATCAACGGTCAACTCGCCACCGGTGTCGGTTTCCGTGATCCCGCAATACCCGCAACGAAAAGCGTATCGCTGACGAACTTGCTCGTGTTTCGCATGGGCCACCGTTAGTCCTCGATGCCGAGCGATTTCCGCGTATCGTTGCTCAGGGATTTTTCTAGGTGGCCGATGCGCTGTTTCAGCTGCTGGCGTTTGGCCTGCAGTTCGTCGCATTTGTCGTCAAGCGCCATCACCCTGTTTCGCAACTGACGAAGCCGATCGGTACCCTCAACCAGCGTTTCCTCATTGTGCAATTCTTCCAGCCCGGTTTCGTAGACAGCGCGTTCCTGCTCGTCAAGGCATTCGCCCCGTGACGCGCGAACGTGAAGCTGCCACCATGTTTCGTAGCCTTGTTTGTCCATGTGGATACCGTGCGTTGGGCGATTGATGTAGCAAGTCTACTTGGTTCGTCTGCATCTGTCAGCGTTAATCGAAATCTCGCAAGACTACAGCACGCTAGCATCGGGTCAGTGCGCGTCAGTGATGACTTGCTGGACACCAGCGGCGCCGTCGCCGATGGTTCTCGTCTTAAGACGAGTTTGCAGGGTCAACTCGAAGTGGAATAATAAGCGAGTGCCCTGCTTCGTGGAAACGAACGACGAACCGAGCTAACCTTGCGGCGAACGCTGCACAGGCGAACCGTCTGTACCACGTAGCTGCTGACATCAGCGACATGGCGACTATCGGCGGAGCATCTCGTTGAAGCTCTGCGCAATTTCACCACTTTCGTGAAAGAACTTGGCCAGTGTCACCGCGAACATCGCCAGCGCGATGAATATAAACGCGATGCCCATTGGCCTGGATGCCGCCACCGAATCACGCAGCGCCAATCGCAGCTCCTTTTCCAGTAATTGCCACGACTCGAAGTTCTGGTAACTTCCCAGCGCAATGATTTGCACGTTGTGCAGCCGACGATGCCGATCGACATAGAAGTGCACACCACGGTTTGGGAGGAAAACAGTTTCGCCAGTCCATCGCGCCTGATCGTCCAGTCTGTCGATGACGTCGACCAGGACAGGGCGTAACTGCTCAAACGACACGTTGTAAACCGTGAGCCTCGGTTTACCGAACATGACAAGCAGCATCACCACCAACGAATACAAGATGATCAACATAACCCAAGCGTAACCGCCGAAACGAAATGCCGTGGATTCCGACAGCATCAGCAACTCAATTGGTCCGACCATGGCGAATCCCGCGAGTCCAAAGCCCAACAGGAGATTGTCGTATGCCCCGTTCATCATCACCGGACGCCCGCGCAGATTGATCACCCCCAGTAACAACAGGTACGCTGCCAGCGGCACCATGGCAATGATCATGCGGAGCGGATCCATGGATTCCTACCTACTCGTCTGCCAATATGGTCAAACGCTGAATTTGATGTTTAAAATGTCGCCGTCCTGGACAACGTAGTCCTTAGGCTCTTGTCGCATCAGGTTCTGCGCTTTGATCTCCCGTTCGCTGCCGACGCGAATCAGATCGTCGCAGGTCATGGTTTCGGCGCGAATGAACCCGCGTGCCAAGTCCGTGTGAATGCCATCCGCGGCCATCACAGCCGTTGTTCCCTTCCC
>CBDUAB010000982.1:0-2423 GCA_965365045.1 uncultured Planctomycetales bacterium | reverse complement strand
CGGTGATCGGTGTTTTTCTGGGCGAATTAACGTCGCAGTTTCTCAGTGGCCGCGCAAGCTATCCCTTGTGATCGTGCCAGCGAATTCACTGTCAAGGCTTTCAAATGAACGTTCTATTTTCCTGTTCGCGTTGTCATAGCGATATCAACCATGAGTTTGACGAGAATACAACACGGTTGACTTGTTCAAACTGCAAGACCGTGATTCAAGTCAATGCCAGAGCGTTGGCTGGAATCCGACTGGAAAAGTGTCTTGTTTGTCCGAGCACGGACCTGTTTGCGCGCAAAGATTTTCCACAGAGAGTGGGCGTTTCCATTGTCGTCATCGGATTGGCCATCAGCTGTCTGACGTGGTTCTATCACATGGTGATTGCCACTTTCATTGTCCTCTTTGCGACGGCGTTTTTGGATTTTGTGCTCTACATAATCGTGGGCGATGTAGTGGAGTGTTACCGTTGCCACGCGCGTTACCGGGGCGTAGTGGACCCAATCAGCCACGGCGCATTTGATCTTGAAGTACACGAACGCCATCGTCAACAGCAGGCACGCTTGACCAAGTAATGCGATTAGCCTGGCATTCTGCGCACGCTTCCGGGCACGATTGGCAAGTGTTGTTCGGCGCTGGCGACGGCGGCGAAGCACAGTTCGAGGCTTTTGAGGTTTTCTCGGGCGCTGATCGTTGGCTCACGATTTTCCTCAATGCTGCACAGTAATTCACCCATCGTGCCGTGAAATCCATCTGGAAACCAAACGCCTTCGAGTTCCGGCTCAAGGACGCCGTCCTTGTTTTCCAGCCTGACAGTTTGCTTCTTGAAGTCGGGGCCTCGACTCATGATCGTTCCCTTGGTGCCGGCGACGTAGGTGCGGTCATGCGGTTGATGACAGGTGTAGGCATCGAAGGCTAATGACGCCTGCGCGCCGTCGAATTCAATTAACGCTTGGGCTAGTAGTGGCGGCGCGACCGGTTGACCAGGCCATCGGGCCACGGATGCGTAAACCCGCTGGGGTTTCTTGGGTCCGAGAAAGCACTGGACGATGTCAAACCAATGGATGGCAAAGTCGTACAGCACCAGATGGTGAACTTTTTCAAATTCCGTGCCCTGCACCCAGCCGTGGTCCCAATGGACCGACAAATGGGCCGCGGCGACTTGGCCGATCAAGCCTGCTTTGATTGCGGCGCGGATGTAGCTGAAATGTGGCGCCCAGCGACCATTTTGATTTACCGCCAGCCGCACGCCTTGCTTATCTGCCAACTCCACTAGTTGCTGTCCGACATCCAAATCAAGTACGAAGGGTTTCTGGCTGAGGACGTGCCGGCCGGCCAGCAAAGCGGCTTTGATGATAGGTGGACGGTCAGGCGGATGCGTCGCGATATCGACGATTTCTACGGTTTCGTTGCGGAGGAGTTCAACGTAGTCTGTGTAGATTGTCGCGTCCGGAAAGAACTCTTTTCTTCGTTCCTTTGCCTTGTCCGCATCGATGTCGCACATTGCGATCACTTTGTAACCAGCCTTACGGTAAGCCCGCAAATGATCCATCGTGATCGCTCCACAGCCGATCAGCCCAATGCCAGGCCGATAATTCTCGGGGTTGCGGGGTCGATATTCCAAGGCCGGTAAAGTCGATTTGTGTGTCATTTTCTTCGTTTCCTGTATTCCGTCGACGCCGTGAAACGTGGCCTGCTCGTTCCGTAAGTAGGCTCCAACTCGCTGCGAGCCGGCCATCTTTCATGTCTCGGAAGCTCCATCGTGCTTCTAGCAAATAAACACGTGCGGGTAAATGATACGGAGACGTCGCTCCAATGCCGCATACTTTGAGTCGGGTGACCGCTTGCGGCTGCGGAATATCACGGACTTCGCCGAGATTTCGCGGTTCACCCCTTGTTTCGGCCGGCGTGGATTGTCAAAATTTCAAACAATCCAAACGTTCGCAGGGACACCGATCGAGTAAACACGGACCATGGCCAAAGAGAACGGAAACAACGGACCGGATGATGGCGCCAAACCGAATGATGGCGTCAAACGGATATTGCTCGTAGATGATGATCCCGAGATCATCGAATCCCTGCGATATGCGCTGTCATCGCGTGGCTACGATGTCTTGGTTGCCCGAGACGGCAATCAAGGTCTTTCGATGGTAGAACGCGAGGATCCGGATCTTGTGATTCTTGACATGATGATGCCCAAGAGAAGCGGATTTTTGGTTCTCGAAAAACTCCGTCGTAGTCGGCCAGTACCAATCCGTATCATTATGATTACGGCCAACGAAGGTAGCCGGCATAAGGCGTATGCCGAAATGTTGGGTGTCGACGACTACATTCGCAAACCGTTCGCCATGGCTCGCCTCGTGGAAAGCGTCGAGCGACTGCTTGCTTAGGACTGGCGCATCGACAAGATTTGCTGTCTGTTCGAAGTCCCTGAAAGA
>CBDUAB010000981.1:0-2426 GCA_965365045.1 uncultured Planctomycetales bacterium | reverse complement strand
GTTTTGGCGATAGCCACGGTTCCCTCGTAAACAACCGGGGCTATCGCCCAAACGGGCAATACAGGCAGCCCTAATTCTTAGCTTTGACAAAGCACTAAGGTTCCCGGCCGCCCGAAGCCCAATCGGCTACAGGGTTTAAACTGCTTGGATTAAGAAGATTGAGTTGAGTTTTCCGTTCGGCTCAAGTTTGACGGCGTTTTCACCGATGGAAGAAGCAGTTTGATCGCCGAGCGACTCATTCGGACGGCCCGGTTATCCCTGGTAACGTGCCAGAATTGTATATAACCTGTTTACTGAAAAGCGTTTAAGTTCCCAATTGAGATCGGCGGGGCACATTCGTCCGAGCCACATGTCAACAGATTTTATAACTATTGATACAGAAAGTATTTAGCGAAAAAGCCCGATTTGCCTTGCAGCTCACGATTTAGGGCATGGAACACATCACAGGTAGCTGTTTTCGAAGAGGACTTACGACACGCGATCTTGACACTAGTTGTTACGCTATTTACACTTGGAGCAACGGCCAGGTTCCGAAAGCCTGTTTTTACGTGCAGCGTCGAACGGCCATCGACCCGAGATGTTGCGGTAGCCGGCGGGAGCTCCACGGTGACCAAAAAAGAGATTGTCAAAACGATTTCCGAGGAAATTGGATTAACACAGCTTAAGACCAAGGAAATCGTCCAGAAGACGTTTGATGCGATCGTCGAAACTTTGGTCGACGAAGGACGCATTGAATTGCGTAATTTCGGTGTCTTCGAGGTAAAGAAACGCGCGGCACGCAAGGCACGAAATCCGCGCACTGGCGATAAAGTCTTTGTACCAGAGAAGTTCGTAGTTACTTTCAAGCCGGGCAAAGAGATGGAAGAACGCGTTCGCCAGATGGAACAACGCGCGAACGAGCAGGCTGCGGCCGAAGCCGCAAGATCCGGAATTCGCACCGATAATACACCCCCTAGCGGCCCAACGACGCTACGAATTGTTGGTGATCATGATCATTCCACTGGTGTGGGCTAACGGGCACGATAACACCTATTTTGGCCGCATAACAAACTCAGGGAGGAGTTTCCCATGCGTCGGCTTTTGCTGTCCCTTCTGTTAGTGGCAACGCTCTTCAACAGCGGTTGCATTTTACCCATTTACTCGGGTGACCCACAACGTCGAGCACGGCAGTTGTTGTTTACATCCGAGAATCTGCGTCTGTTGCTTGACGACTGGGAGCGTTTCTGGTTTCTTGACCAACCGGACCATTTGACGCCATATCGTACTCATGGTGGTGTTATTTAGTTTGCACCTCGGTAACGGTCAGTCGGTGCTAAGATCGGCGACAGCTGGGCCGGGGGTCCGTTAAATCCCTGTCAGCCTGGACTTTGCGCGAATTATGACCGACACCGTCGCCGTTGATCTGAGCGTCCAGTTAGGACGGTTAACGCTGCCAAATCCGATCATGGTTGCTTCGGGCACATTTGGCTACGCGCGCGAAATGGAGTCACTCGTCGAGTTTGGCCGCCTAGGCGGGATCGTTCCCAAGACCGTCACGCCCCAGCCGCGCGCTGGCAATACGCCCTGGCGAACTGTTGAGACTGCTGCAGGCCTACTCAACTCGATCGGCCTGGACAACGATGGAATCGACAAATTCGTCGAATATCACCTGCCCTATCTACGCGACACGGGTGCTCCTCTGGTGGTCAGCGTTGCGGGTAGCAGCAAGGAACAATTTGTCGCCATGGCGGAGCGACTTGCCCGGGAAAGTGGTGTGGCCGCTATCGAGCTCAACATCTCATGCCCGAATGTCACCGGTGGCGTGGACTTCGGCACTGACCCCGATCTGTGCCGAGAGGTGGTAAGCGCCGTGCGCAACGCTTGCGAAATCCCGATTTTGGCAAAACTGACGCCGAATGTCACGCGCATCGCGGACATTGCCGCAGCGGCATCCGAGGGTGGCGCGGATGCGGTCTCCGTCATCAATACGCTGCTGGGCATGTCGGTAAACTGGCGCGAACGGCGACCGATGCTGGGTGGGGTCATGGGCGGTTTGAGCGGGCCCGCAATCAAACCGGTTGCGCTGCGTTGTGTTCATCAAGTGGCCCAAGCCGTGAAGATCCCCATTGTAGGCATCGGTGGGATCGCCAACATTAATGACGTGATGGAATTCCTAGTGGCCGGAGCTTCGGCGGTGCAAATTGGAACGGCGAATTTTTACGACCCTCAGGCATCGATGAAAGTGATTGATGCCTTGCCAGACGCGATTTGCGAATTGAAAGCCAATTGCGTGGCGGATGTCGTGGGAACACTTGGGGCGGTTGAGTGAGCGAAATAACCGTGTGGGTGGAGGACGACGTTAATCGGAGTCAGGTGTTGTCTGGCGAATGACTAATGTCTAAGGCCTAATGACTAACGAATGCCTAATGACCAATTAGTAAATGATT
>CBDUAB010000980.1:0-2427 GCA_965365045.1 uncultured Planctomycetales bacterium | reverse complement strand
TACCGCCATACTCGACGACACCAGGATTGGACGTAGTCGGGCTGCCGCTACGAAAAGCCATGTGGTAACTTCCACTTTGCGGTTCGAACGTGTCCACACCATCTTGAAGGGCGAATGGATAGGACTGCACACCGGCGACCGTCACGTCGCGTGTCTGGCCGATTCCGCGGACAAAAAACTCGCTGTTGACCTGCTCGATAAGAACCGGAGTGATTTGTCGACCAACGGCGTCAGACGTGTCGTTGAAAAACGACCAATCCGTGATCGTTTGTATCCCGTCCACGCCTGGGGCAAGTGGGTCGCGCAAAACGTAAGTACCATGCCATGTGTCTAGCGAGGGTCGATCAATCACGTCTTGACCATAAGACTCACCGCCAATCAACCCGCCTTGATCGTATCCGACGCCGTACGTTCCGGATTGCCACGCAGTGTCGTTGAACGGTTCGTCGGCCGGATTTCCTTGCCAAGTATCCTGTAAACCGTCATCGGCCGGCACCAGCGCTCGGGCCGTGCTGGACGTGCTAACCAACGCGCCGATGGCGTCTCGCGCACGACCATACGAAATGTCACCGCGTTGTTTTGGGTATTCGGGCGCAAAAGCGTCCGCGACCGTTTCGCCGTCTGGTTGCACGAGGGCCAAATAGCCCCCGTCGGCGTTGAGACCGAAGTTCGTATGATGCTCGCCATTGGGCCCGCTATTGGCGCGCATCTTGCCCGAAGCAAACACGACAACGAGTTCCTCGGGACCGAGAGTTGTTGCTGGAAAGGCCCATTTGCTTAGTTCACCTGCGTCATCGGTAAGATACCAGCCGGCCAAATCAAGAGAACTGTCGCCCTGATTCCGAATCTCAATCCAGTCGGACGTATCACCGTCCTCGTCAACAAGTCCGGTTTGATTGAGTGCCAAGAATTCGCTAATCACCGGATCGGCAGCTAACAGTTGGCGTGGCTCAAGGGTCTCGAGATACAGTTGACAAGTTTTTCTGAATCGTTTTCGCCTAAGTCGATTTGAGGAATCTGTCATGTGAATCCTAGAACGTTTGCGATGCGGTCACTCGCTTCAGGCAGCGACACGTTTTTCGCGTCGATAAAAAAGAAGATGTAACAAAAAAGAAGGTGCAACAAAGAGATTTGCACCATTGACCCAATCAGCATTCTAGCTGATCTGTAATAGAGACGTCAATTTATTACTGCTGTTGTCGTGGGACGTCGACGGATGTCATCCACCACGGGGTTCGTGGCAACGCCCAGAATGAACGTATTGTGGCCTGCTCGCTCCGCAAGTAGGAGCGTAGATTGTTCGTAGTTCATTGGAAGCACCCAAACGGCTAGACGGTGCAACGATTGTCATGAACAGGCGAATGGGACCTAACGCTTTCGGTTTTCTAACATTTTGTGAACCGCGACGCGGTGGCATGAGATAGCCTGGGACGTAAGTCCCAGGTTCCCGGTGGCATTGGTGCAATGAGCCGCGAAGTGGCGCCAGGACGGGTAGTGACTGGAATGAGGGCTAGCCACTGCCCGTTCTGCCGTCGCTTTGCGACTCCAGTCTCTTCTTCGTCTCTTTTCCTGGGACTGCGTCCCAGGCTGTCACCTGTCGTCTCTTCGCGACTGAAAAATGTTTGTAAACCTAAGGCCTCACGGCCCCCGTTCGCCCGTTGCGCAGCCGCCGTGCCGTGGATTCATTTCCTTGCTTTGCGAATTCGTCTGCCATGCGCACCGCCAACCCCGGCCAGGCGGGATCTTTCGTCAACAAATCCGCGAATTCTGAGTCCAGATACCACAAGGCCGCATCCAAGTCACCCTGTCGGAAAAGTCCCGATACCAGTGGGAATAACGACCTCTTCTTCTTGTCGCCAATCCAGCGCCCGGCGAACGGCACCGATGCGAGTCGCCATTGATCCGCCGACGAAGCCAATTGTTGGCGATCTTGGAGCAACCTATCAACGGAAACAGACCCTTTGTAAAGGCACGCCACGCGCCGTTTTGAATCGAGCACAATACTCATCGGAACGGACAAGGGTTCGTGCAAGTCAAACAGCACATTGTTGACTAACTGCAACCGATCAACCAAACCGGCACTAGCAAGCCCGCTTGCAAATGGAAATCGCATCCGCCGAATGACTGCCCGAGCCGATGCCCGAACTCGCCGGCGAGCGTCAGTTCCTGTCTTATCAAGTGCATCAACCGTGAGAGCGACAACGTCAAATCCCGCCTGTCGAAGTTGACTCGCATGCTCAGATATGTCGGCCAACTCTTCCAAGCACGGAGGGCACGTCTCTGACCATAGCACAACCAGCGTCAGTGGTGCTTGTACGGAATGGAGTGACGCTTGCTTGCCGTCGAATGTCGTATACGACGATGGTGGCAACGGAAGTAATGAAAAAGACCGCAGTTGCAGCGACGAAGTGTTTTGGGTGGGGCTCG
>CBDUAB010000979.1:0-2427 GCA_965365045.1 uncultured Planctomycetales bacterium | reverse complement strand
GTTGTTTGTGCTCGCGCCCGATATGAAAGAACGCATGTGGGTACTCGCCAGCGTTGTCGAAGCTGACATTGGTTACGTGATTCAGGCGAAGGAAGAAGAACGGCCCGTGTACTTTACCGTCGACGCCTATGAGGATGAATTGTTCGAAGGCGTGATTTATCAAGTACGCAAAAACCCGACGGCCGAACAAAGCGTCGTGACTTATCCTGTGGTTGTCGAGACGCCGAACCCAGATTTGAAACTGCTGCCGGGGATGACAGCGAATCTATCATTCGAAGTTGATAAGCGTGAAAACGTGTTGCGGATTCCGGGCGCTGCCATTCGGTTCTTGCCGGATGTCAAATACGTGAATGAAGAGGACAAGAAACTCATCGAAGGTGAGGAGGAAGCTGGAGAGGAAGAAAACGTATCGATTGCCGCCCGGGATCGTGTCGAGGCCAGCAGGAAACGTCGCCGCCGTCACGTGTGGATCAAAGATGGCGAAAAACTGCGATCCGTTCCGATCGAGTTTGGAATCTTTTCCGGCGGTCACTATGAATTGGTGTCGGGGGATTTGGAGGAAGGTCAACAACTCGTCACGGATGTCGAGTAAAACGGCCACGCCATGAACTTCTTGTTAACCTGTCGCGTTGCTCTACGTGCTTTGGCCAAGAACAAAATGCGCGCGGGATTAACCGTGTTGGGAGTCGTTATCGGTATTGCGGCCGTCACGACGATCGTCTCGCTGGGACAAGGCGCGAGCCGTCTTGTGCAGGATCAATTTGAGAGTTTCGGCTCGAACATGATCTTGATTTTTCCTGGCAGCGAATCACGCAAGGGAGTTCGTCGCGGCGCCGGCAGCATCGCCACGCTGACTCCCGAGGACTGTTCTGCCATCATCCAAGAGTGCCGCTCCATCCGGGATGCCACGCCATTACTAGGCGCGTCGAGCCAAGTCATTTACGGCAATATGAATTGGTTTCCCCGGGAATTGCATGGTGTCGGGCCCGGCTATTCAACCGTCCGCAATTGGCAAGTCCGGAGAGGATCATTTTTTGGACAGCGGCATATTGCGTCGGCATCGCAAGTTTGCGTATTGGGTGCGACGGTCGCTAAGGAGTTGTTTCAGACTGGGAATCCCATCGGTGAAACGGTGCGGATTCGCAACATTCCCTTTCGAGTCATCGGCACGCTTGAAGAGAAAGGCGCGGATTTGGGCGGCGGCGACCAGGACGATATCATATTGCTGCCGTATACCACGGTGGGACAACGCATCTACAACACGCGTTTCCGCAATGTGGGCATGATTCTGGCATCCGCGAATTCCCCAGACGTCATGGAGCGGGCAACCAAGGAGATTCGTCAACTGTTGCTGGAGCGCCACCGTATCGCCCCGGGGAACAAGGCGGACTTTACCGTACAAAATACGACGGAATTCGCAAATGCCTTGGGTCAAGTGACCGGCATCATGACAATACTGCTGGGGTCGATTGCCGGAATTTCGCTGTTAGTCGGTGGTGTCGGAATTATGAATATCATGCTTGTGTCGGTGACTGAACGAACACGTGAAATTGGCATCCGCCTGGCAGTTGGCGCGCGGTCCCGAGACATTCTGCGTCAGTTCCTCGTCGAAGCGATTGTCCTCTCGATGTTCGGCGGAATCATTGGGTTTTCATTAGGTGTTGCCGCTTCGGCCGGTGCGACGAAGATTATCAATCGCCTGTTAGAGGGCACCCAATGGCCGGTCACAATCTCGATTCCGGCGGCCATTATGGCCGTGTTGTTTTCGGCCGCGGTTGGCGTGTTTTTTGGCTATTATCCAGCCCACCGTGCGAGTCGTCTCGATCCCATCGAGGCGCTGCGCTATGAGTAGGCGTAGCGACAATCACCTGTCGCCTTGGCAAAACACGCTTCACGAGATCATTTTTGAAGCCGACACGTGGAGCGGGCGGCTATTCGACGTGGTTCTCTTTGTGTTGATCGGGATCTCGGTCGTGGCTGTGATGACGGAAAGCGTCATCGGCAACAATGTCTGGCTGTGGGCACTTGAGTGGTTGTTGACGATTGTTTTCACGATCGAGTACGTACTGCGAATCCTTTGCGTCGGGCGACCGTGGCGTTACGTGTTTAGTTTCTTTGGCATCGTCGACCTGCTGGCGATCTTGCCAACCTATTTCACGCCTTTCTACCGGACAGCCGGTTCATTCACGGTGATTCGCGCGATCCGACTGTTGCGGATTTTTCGCGTGCTCAAGTTGGCCCGGTATCTCACCGAAGTGAACGCGTTGTTCGTATCGTTGCGTCGGACGGGCTCGAAGATCACGGTATTCTTTGCCGTTGTTATGATCGCCGTGTTAATCCTAGGTGCCGCGATGTACGTCATCGAGGGCCAGCAAAACGATACGTTCAGCAGCATTCCGAAAGGTGTCTATTGGGCAATCGTTACCG
>CBDUAB010000978.1:0-2435 GCA_965365045.1 uncultured Planctomycetales bacterium | reverse complement strand
AAGGTGGACCAAGCCACATCGATATGTGGGATCCAAAGCCTGACGCTCCACAAGAGGTTCGCGGACCATTTGGCGTAATATCGACAAAGATCTCCGGCATTCAGTTTTGCGAACATCTGCCTTTGCAAGCTTCGATTGCCGATAAGTTGTCGGTCATTCGTTCCGTCGATTGCCGAGCCAGTGATCACACTCCGATTACGATGCAAGCTTGCAACCCACTGGCGCGCCGCACCAACGACGGCAAAGACGGTGCCGGTTATCCCTCGATGGGATCGGTTGCCGCAAAATTTCGCGGACCAAATGATCAAGACATGCCG
The DNA here is from genome assembly GCA_965365045.1 of uncultured Planctomycetales bacterium. GTDB lineage: Bacteria > Planctomycetota > Planctomycetia > Pirellulales > Pirellulaceae > CBDUAB01. Next base: position 2,118 of record CBDUAB010000978.1, on the reverse strand, counting down.
GCTTTTATCGGGTTGGCCGATTCATGGAAGTCCGACGTGTGGGAAGCGGGCGAATTGGGTAACCGTTACGCGCCAGTCAAAGGTCAGGAGCTCGCCGGAAAATTCGCCATGCCGGCGGGAATCAATGTGCCTCGTTTGCATGACCGCGAGCAATTGCGGCGTGAGTTGGATCGCTTGGGCCGCGATCTTGAACAGACGCACGCGTTAGACCGTTTGGACAACTACTCGCGCCAAGCGTACGAGATGATGCTGTCGGGTAAGGTTAAACACGCGTTCGACCTGGCCGCGGAATCCGAGGATACCCACGCCGCCTATGGACGCGAGAGCATTGGCCAAAAGGCACTGCTCGCGCGACGATTAGTCGAAGCGGGCGTGACATTTGTGTTGGTCAGCGGTGCTTGGGGATACTTTGATCACCATGGTGACAACGTGCGCTGGGGTGGAATTGAGAAAGGCTTGCAGCCACTGTTACCGCGCGTCGACCGCATGATGTATGCCTTGGTTAACGACCTGCAGCAACGCGGCCTGTTGGATAGCACTTTGGTAATGATGATGGGTGAGTTCGGTCGTTCGCCAATCATCAACAAAGATGCCGGGCGGGACCATTGGACGAACGTCATGTCGATGATCATGGCTGGCGGTGGCCTGCCGCATGGACAAGTAATCGGCGCGACCGATTCACGCGGCGGTGCGATCGAAAGCGGCGCGGTTCGTCCTCAGGATCTCGCGGCCACGACGTATCGGCACCTCGGCATCAATCTGAATGCCCAGTGGACCAATCGTCGCGGCCGTCCCATCTCGATCGTCACCGAAAGCGGCCGGCCGATCCCCGAGTTACTCTAGGTGTTAATTACCGTTTCCGAGCCTGCGTAAGCGTCGTACCATGGATACATGCCGACAGTTGTAGGAAACCAACAACACCTACTGGAACAATGGGATGAGTTCTTCAACGGTTGATTCACAAATAGTGACTGCGGCACACGTGGACGTTAATGATGACGTGCTCTCGGTACAGCTCACGGATGGCCGCTTGATAGCGGCGCCACTTGCCTGGTATCCGCGACTTTCGCATGGTACGCCCGCGGAACGTAAACACTGGCGATTCGTTGGAAATGGCAGAGGCATACATTGGCCTGACCTTGACGAGGACATCAGCGTCGAGAATCTGTTGACGGGTAAGCGCTCGAGCGAAAGTCAAACGTCTTTCAAAAAGTGGCTAGATCAACGACCTGGAAACGCAACATCCACATAGTCAAGCTGTTCGAGGATTTCGTCGGCGCGTGGCCGGTCGGAAAAGGATTTCCCCAGACGTGCGTATCGAAGTACGCCGGCTTTGTCGACGATAAATGTGGCCGGCCGGTTACTCCACTCAGTGTGTATCCTCATCTGAAACGCGACACCGTACATCGCGCTAACCGTTTGCGCCGCATCGGTGAGTAGCGGATAGTTCAAATCGTCCGTGTCGAATCCGGAATCTTTTAACAAGTACTTGGCTGACCAGTGTTCATGCGGGTCGATCGCCAGTAATTGGACATTTGACTGGTTAAATCGATCAAGCTGATCGCGCAACTGCGCGAGTTGACCGTGGCAAACAGGTCACGTATCACCGTAGATAAAAACTAGCACGACCGGTTGCTTTCCGCGGAATTGGCTCAATTGGACTTCCGAGCCGTTAGCTGTCTTGAGGCGAAAGTCCGGTGCCGGTTTGCCGAGCTCAGCGCTGGCAATACGCTGAACGTCGAAATCCCAAAGCGCCCGCAGGACATCTGGTCCCACTTTCTTGGCACCGCGTTCGAGCACATAACCGATGTGCTTTTTCACGTCACCATTGGACTCTTCCTTTCGTAAATCCTGCAGAGCCTCGCTCGCTTCCGGTCCGTTCCCCATCATTCCGATGGCATCCACTAAATAAAGCCGCACCGACGGATTCGATTCTTTTTCAAGCAAGTCAAGCAATTGCGCTACCGGTACATCGGAACCCAAGTAGCCGAGCGCCTGCGCAGCCAGGATGCGTGACGGCACATCATCGGACTTGAGCGTCTTCAAAAGCTCGTCATCAGCACTTGCTCCGATCTTGCTCAGCCCCCGAAGCGCAAGCATACGAAACCGCCAGTCATC
>CBDUAB010000977.1:0-2439 GCA_965365045.1 uncultured Planctomycetales bacterium | reverse complement strand
TCGGCCTGATGCCGCGAGATCGCACCGTCAGGCCAACGCACTTCGACGTGATCCACGGACTCGGAAACGCCAAAGAACAGGTACGGCGCGGACTGGGACAAGTAACTCGCTCCAGCGGCAACCTCGGCCGTTTGGCGAGAACCGTCGCTGCCGTGCACCGTGACCCGCGCCCCAACGGCTTGCGAGTTGCCAATGCCGGCCTGCAAGGAAACTCGTAGCCATTTTCCGCCGGGCTGCACGGACACAAAAGCTTTTGGATAGTCATTGTTACGCGACGCGACAAAATCGGGCTGGCTATCGTCGTTCAGATCCACGACTGTCAATGCCTTCGCGTCACCTGGCAGTAATAACCCACTTTCTTTCGTCGGCACGACATCAAAGGCTCCGTCGCCCCGCCCGATCAATAGTGTACTGACACCGCTGTCCATTCGTCCGGTCTCACGCTGCGGCGTGTAAAAATTGTGTACAAGGTAGATGTCCGGATTCGCGTCGCCGTTGACTTCAGTGGCCACCACTCCGAAACCCGGCGAAATCTGCGCCAACCTGGGCAGCGGAACAAACTCGAAATGTGTGGAACCACTTTCGCTACGATTCAAAAATATACCCGTCTCAAGCGTGTTTGCTTCGTGCCGAAGCGATTCATCGAGACACTTGTCGGTGTAGATATCCGCTAGCGACGCGACTGCAAACTCACGAAACGTTGTAAATCGTTCCTTGAGATGCGGCATTGCGTTCGACGAACAGCTCTTGCCTCGAACGGGCAGCAGCAAACCAGCCTCCGAAGCCTTTGCCTCGACGATGTTCATGCGGCCTTCGCCGCCGTAGTCGCCAAAGTACACGTAGACCGGTTTCTGTTGCGACGCGCGGTACTTGGTGTTCAATCCAAAGTTCGTCGCAACGTAATCGATGTCGCCGTCGTTGTCCAAGTCGCGGGCGGCGATCCCATTCCACCAACCTTTGAATTTCGCCAGGCCAGTCATGTCCGTTTGGTCGAAGAGTTTACCCTCTTGGTTGACAAACAACTTGACTGGACCCCACTCATGCGTGACGACCAAATCCAACCATCCGTCCGCGTTCGCATCGGACCACACCGCGGACGTCACAAGGCCCGTCCGCTCCAACTCCGGGGCCAATTCGGCGGTTCGATCCACAAAGCGAGGCTTTCCCGGCGACGACTCATTGATCAACAAGTAGCTCGAGGGGGCGACCGGGTATTCCCGAGGGATGACGCGACCTCCAATAAACAAATCCAAGTCACCGTCCCGGTCCACGTCCGCCGCGGTCACGACACTGGCCGCGCCTAGCAAAGCTGGTAGCGCATCCTGGGCCAACGTGAACTGCCCGCCATCATTCAAATACAAGCGATCCTGCAACAATGGATCGTCGGTCGGGAACTCATAGCTTCCCGACGCGACATAAAGGTCCAAATCACCATCGCTATCGGCGTCCAAAAACAACACGCCCATATCTTCGGCGCCGCGTGCGTCTGAAAAAGGCTCACGGACCGCATCAAATGACTCCGTCGATTTTCGACGATAAAGCGTCCCCGGTTGCCCGGCCGCGCCACCGACGAACAGATCCAAGCTGCCGTTGTTGTCGACATCCCCCCAAGCCATACCTGGCCCAAGTTGAGAATAGCGATTGGGCAGCAGCGGCTGATATTCGAAGTCATCGAACGGCGGATCCTCATGACGTTCGACCCCGTAGAGACGCTGCGTTATGTAACTCTGGGGCGGATCGTTCTCAAACAACTCTTCACCACTGGTGTTCTTAGTGATGACCAGTCGCTGATTCGCCCCGATGTGGCGATGAACTTGTTGACTGCCGTCCGGCCAAGTCACCGTCAAGCGGTCAACAACCGTTTCGTCACCTAATCCAAAATGCGCGATTGCCTCGCTGGTCGCCGCGAATCCTCGCATGGGCGCGATCAACCTCAGTTGTTTTCCAGCGCTGGTTTCGATTTCAACCTTCGCACCAATGCCAGACGAGTTGCGTGCGTCCGACTGCAACGCGACGACGATTCTGTTGCCGCCGGCGTTGTTACGAAAGATCGACGGTGCATCGTCGAGATTGGCAATAATCATGTCGAGGTCGCCGTCGCGGTCAAAATCGGCGGTCGCCGCGGCAAAACTCATCGTCTCCCGATCGAATCCCCATTCGTCGCTCACGTTGGCGAATTGCAAATCACCTTGGTTCCGCAGAGCGATATTCTTTTCGCGGTACGGCTCCTCGGATTCAAAATAATCCCATTCGGTTTTGCCAGGCACATTGAGGTTCAACCGCACGTCGGAGTCCGTGAGATTGCGGCTCATGCCATTGGTGATCACGACATCGATTTTGCCATCGTTGTCAAAGTCTTCCAGCAGTGGCGACCACGACCAGTTGGACTTGGCGAGCCCAGCGAGTAGCGCACCTTCCATCATCCGGCCCATGCCCGTG
>CBDUAB010000976.1:0-2440 GCA_965365045.1 uncultured Planctomycetales bacterium | reverse complement strand
CCGTTGAGGAACAGGTGATTTCGTTCGTGACCGCTCAGCGAATGAATAACCTGACGACCGTCGATGACTTCGCCCCCCTTGAGCCGCCGGTCGATTTCGGGCGCCCGGGCATTCGAAAAGGCATCGCGTCGCCAGCCATCGGAATAGCGGAACGAACGTCGCGAGACGCTACTATCGGTGCGCACGAACGTGCGCCAGAGGTTACTTCACAAATCGACGTCGCTGGCGAATTCGTCCGGCGCCGTGAAATACCCGCTCAGCACGTACAGGTCGAGATAGCCGTCATTGTCCAGATCGGCGAATTGGCCGCCCCACGACCAGCCCGCCTCGGCGACTGTGAGTTTCGGCTTTTTCAAGCCTGACACCAACTCAAAACCACGATCTGTTCCGCGATAGAGATAATTGCCGTCGACGGAGCGACCATAGCTGGGGTTCAGCTCGGCGATCTGGGCCGTAATGCGTCGGCCAGCTTTGCTGTACATGTTCGACACATAGATGTCTTGTCGACCATCGAGATCGTAATCGCCCCAGCTAACACCCATCGCGAAACCGAATTCGGTCGTACCCATTTCCTCAGTGACATCGACGAAGCCACGCGGGCCGTCATTGCGAAATAGGTTGTCACGTGCCCAGTCGTTGGCGACGTAAAGGTCGGGATCTCCATCTTCGTCATAGTCGGCCCATGTCGCTTGCAGTGTGTTTCGCCAAATTGCCAGTTGCGGGCTTTGCGGTGCAACTTCAAAACGACCGTTACCCCGATTCACCAACAGCACGTTCGGCGGCCCCACTTGATCCAAGATACGCCCGAACTGATCGCGTGATTCGCTTGATTCCGTTAGGCGGCTTTCGTATTCACTGGATTGCTTCGCCGACAGAAACTCTTCGGTCCATCGGCGAGATTCTTGCGCAACTCCCTCGATCCCGCCTCCCCCGCCTCCGTCTTCGGTGGATTCTGACTCTTGATCGTGTTGCCGGCCTTCATCCGAGATAATAGACTCCATAACGGCCGGACGGTATGTGCAGACATAGACATCGAGAAGTCCGTCGCTGTTGTAATCGGCTGCTGACATCGAGACGACGAGACGTGGGAGGACATCGTCTTGTCCGGCAGCCGATTGTTGTTCAAAGCGACGTCCGTTGTTTTCCAGATAGAGCGACGGCTCGATACTGCGTCCTAGCAGCAAGTCAGGATCGCCATCGTTGTCAAAATCCGCAAAGATACCGCAACTTGAGTAGTCTTGAATATCAAGGCCCCAACGGCTGGCCACTTCCTCGAATGTTCCGTCGCCGCGGTTACGTAGTAGCTGGTTACGACCGCGACGCACGGTGATGTAAATGTCATCAAAACCGTCGCTATCGATGTCCACGACCGACAGACCTGGCCGTTGGTTGGCGGAGATCGGGGAAAAGTACCGCCAAGGAAGCTTGTCCGCGCCGCCCCGATAAAAACGGGCAACAGCGTCCGCGTGCAGCGAATTCCGTGCGCGGCCGAGATCGCTTGGATCCGGCAGGGCACTTGCGAGCGTCTCGGTGAAAAGTAGTTGGGGGCTTTCAATCGTCTGGAGTTCCTTTGTCTTCCATTGGGACAACTTCCAGGTGGTTTTCGCGCCGTCGGTGACGGCAAGCCAATGAAGTTCCTGTTTTGCTTTGACGCCGCCCCAGTTGCCGTCTGTCTGTTTCGCCAAACCTTTGAAGCCAACGTCCGTGACGAATTCCGTTAAGGTGTCGTCAGTGAATTCTCCACGGATGAAGTAGAACTTGGCGTGCTCAAAATAGGCGACTTGATCAAGCAATGGTCGCCACAGCGAGAGTTGGCTTGCGTCTAGTGATTCTTGATCACCAACGGACCAACGACGCAATTTCGCCGCCATTGTGCCTAGCGAGCTCAATGGCTCGGCGTCATCATGGCCCGCAATATCGACAGTGAGGACAGAGTCCTGGAACACGCGGACGGCTTGGGAATCGGGAAAGCGCAGGTTCTGTACGCTGCGCGATAGCTTGGCCAGTTCGGAGTTTAGCTCGAGAATGAGTTCTTCGGATGCAACGATGTGGCGGATGCGTTCGCTGTCCGCTTTGGTGTGAACGTAGGTTCGGGCAATTTGTCCACCAACGAAAAGTGCGTAACCCAAGATGGCAAAAAGTACCAACCAGCCGGGATGGAGGAATCTTTTCATTTCATCACACTTTAAAGCCGCTGTCGTTTCAGCGTCGTTCGGATCGGTGAAGAGGAAGCCCTCGGCTTAATGCCGGTGGGTCTGTCACCGTCAACCTAACGCACTTCCGCCAACTTGATTAGTTGGACAGCGCCACTTCAACAATAGAATTGTTGTAGCTTGTTAACCTGAAAGCAAAACTGTCATAGTGAAGGAGCCTAAGGATCGTTCGAAGAATAAGTGAGCGGAACGGCGCTAGCCGCCGGTTCCGCCAAGCGGCATTTTCC
>CBDUAB010000975.1:0-2441 GCA_965365045.1 uncultured Planctomycetales bacterium | reverse complement strand
AATCGTTTTCATCAAAAACGATAAAGCTGCCGGGCTCAAGCAACGTGCCATCCGGAATCCGGTATTTCAGTGGTTCACTGGCCGAATCACTCAGAAACCAGCCGCCGATGTCGATCCGTGACGCAGTTGTGTTGTGCAACTCGATCGAATCCGAATGAGTCAACGACAAGTCGGTGCGGGCAAGGACTTCGTTGACAACCACGCCAACATCCGCCCGCCCTGCTTCGCCCGGCGTCCCGCTATATTCGGTGCTGGCCCGCCATCGATAGTGTTTCCCAAGCTGGTCCGCCGGCGTCATCGCGACGTCACTCAACTGCAATGTAGCACCGTTGCCATCCGGCAGTTCGGGCCAAGGATCATTGTCGTTGTACTCAAAGTCCATCACCGTCTCGCCCAACACGCCGTCGACGACGGTCAGCCGTTCGCCACCGTTGCTTAGGCTTCCGTCGTACTGTCCGGCGATCGTCGGTCCCTCGCCGTAGCGGAGCTGAAACGCCTCCGAGTTGCTAACCACAACGACGAATTGTCCTGGAGCTAATTCCATGGCTGGAAACGTAAAATCGATTCCGTCGGTGAAACGTGTGTTCGCCAGGTTGATTGCGACCGAACCGATGTTCGTGAACTCAATGAACTCGAAATCATCGTCCTCCAGCGAAGGACTCACCGCCAATTCTTCAAAAGTTGGATCATGCGGGTGGTAGTTCAGCTCGGAGATCCGCAAGGACTCAGCGATCGGGTTCGCGGTTGTGCTGGTTACAGTAATCGACGTGCTGCTAATCAGATCGCCCTGGAAGTCGTAGGCATCGAGGGTGATCGGATTGGCTCCCATTGCCAGAGGCAGCGTCAGTTGCCAGCTATTGTTGTCCGTCCACGACACGTCGAGCGGAGCGGGGTCTCCGGCAAGTCGGATCTCACGCACATCGATCCACCCATTTCCGCCGAGCGTCACGGTTGGCTCGGCAACCTCAAAGTCATTGCCGCCACCCGTCGTTATCTCGAAATTGATCGCGGGCAGCAATCGACTCAGTACAAAGTTACGGCGAGCCGTGACATAGTTGAGAATCTCGTTGGTGTTATCCTGCACCGAGCGCGTGGCAATGTGGTCTACCCAGGGCGTCAAGTAGTCGACGTTGTACGTCGTATTGATAATGTCGAGCAGATGTCCTTGGAACAGTCGTTGATTCGATGGAATATTGATGACTTTGCGCAGATTCGACCCAGTACCGTAAATCGACATCGACGTACTGTGATGGAACGAAAAGTCCATGTCCCACGGAAGCGGGATGACTTTGCTGTCGGAAGGACGCACATAGAATTGCAAGTTGTGCTGCAGCCCCTGATTGTAGGTGTCATTGATTCCCACGAGCGACTCAAAGGCAAAAGTGCGCATCCACTGATCGACATCCATGACTTCCTGGGTGGCAACGTCGAGTGCGCTACCGACCGTGCTGCCTGTTAGACTCAATGCCTTGCCGAGCGCAACGATTTGGGAGAAGTCGTCCTGCGGTCGGCGGTTTCGAATCAGGAAGTTCCAGCGATAACTGTTGGGGTCATCTCCCAAGTCGCGAATATCGATGCCAAGCACGGGGAAAACGCCGGCGGGAAAGGAGGCGGGTGGGCGCTTGATTCCCTCGGGATCTCCGTTTTGTGTAAGTGTCGAGTAGTAAACCAGATCGAATTTGAATCGCGTGCCGTCGCTGCCATTCTCGAACTGGGAATCGAGAAAAACATTGTCGTATCGGGCGGCCAGCAATTGGGCAGTACCATTGTGACCGGGGTTCGGCGCGAGGAACTGAATGGCGTCATCGTACATCATGGGAATGTCGCCGGCGCGGTTCCCAATATGTTTGAGTGTCAATTCACGATGACTCGCACCGATGCCCCAGGGACCTCCCTGCCGGTCGATGGCAACCACGTCATGCACGCCAAACAACAACTGCTCCGGATTGAATCTCAGATTGTACCCCGTCGCGGCGCTGCCGCGGCTGAAGCCACTACCTTTCAGACGTGAGCCGATGTCGTAGTACACTTGTGTTTCGTTGAACACAACCGTGGCGCCGAGCCGGTGGTTGCTCAAACGGTTCTCTTCACGTAACTGAAAATCCGTATCGGCCTCGGTCATGATGAGCCGAAAGTTATGCTGCGGTCCCGCGGTCGCGGCGCTGTCGTTCACTTTGTAAAGCGCCCGTGATTCGGGACCGGCAGCCGGAAACATGGAAATGGCCCCCAGCGTGTCTCGGCCTTCGACATAGAATTGCACGATGGACGTCGCATCCTGACCGGGAATGGTGCCCCGATACGTACCGTCGGCGCCCGCGGACATGTCCACGTCGCGAAACGGTCCATCGTCGACGGAATACCAAAGTGTCATGCTGGAGACGCCGTCAGGATCGCAGATCGGAAGAGCACACGTCTGAACTCCAGTCACGCCAATATCTCGT
>CBDUAB010000974.1:0-2443 GCA_965365045.1 uncultured Planctomycetales bacterium | reverse complement strand
GTGGACAGCGAAATCACGATTTACCTTAAAGACGGTAGGGTTCTTTCGTTCCCGGTATCAAGCGAGTACGATCGGGATCAGCAATTCTTCGACGCCATCCATGACCGAATCGATAAAACATCCGAACGCGCGTAAGTACTGGCAAAATCATTTACGACACAGTCTGTTTGCCCTAACAAGCCAAAGTACGGTATTTGACGTCGTCGTCGACGGCTGAAATAATCGATGGGTATTCTTGACTTCAACAAGGACGGTGTCATGCGTCACTCCCCTGCTCTGCTCTTTGCTTTCTTAGCCGCCATGCTTTGCCATGGTTGTGCCCGCCCCACGGAGCCTCCGGTCGCGGAGACTCGCAACAGTGCCACTAACACGGAGGAACTTGTGCCGACCGCTATCACACTCGACGCCGTGCAGTTGATTCCCCGCAAGGCCTTTTTTGGCAACCCGCAGCGGGCGCGAGCACGTATTAGCCCCGATGGATCAAAACTGGCGTTCCTCGCTCCCCGCAACGGCGTACTGAATGTTTGGGTCGCTCCTGCTGACGACGTCGAAAATGCCAAGCCGGTGACCAACGACACGCATCGAGGAATCCGCAGTTTTTCTTGGGCCTACACGAGTGGCCACATTCTTTACACACAAGATAACGACGGTGACGAGGACTTTCACGTCTACAGCGTGAACCTCGCAACCGATGAGATCAAGGACCTCACGCCGCTGGAAAACGTCTCCGCGCGGATTTCGGGTGTGAGCGAAAAGTTCCCGGACGAAGTGCTCATCGGCATAAATGATCGACCGCCGCATCAATTGCATGATATCTACCGAGTGAACATTGTTACCGGTGAGCGCGAGCTGTTGCAAATGAATCCGGGCTTCGCCGGCTTCGTCACCGATGATGACTTCAACGTGCGTTTTGCCACGACTTATACGCCTGACGGTGGACAACTGTACTTGGAGCCGAAAAAGGAAGGCGAAGAAGAAAAGCCAGCCGACGCGGGGAGCGAAGAACCGATCGATGATCCGCAATCCGATTGGAAGCCGTTCTTGACGATCGGACCGCTTGACGCAATGAACACTGGATTGGCGGGCTTTGACAAGACGGGCACGAAGACCTACCTCATCGACAGCCGCGAGCGGAACACGGCGGCCCTCAAACTATGGGACTTGGAAACGGGTGACATAGAACTGCTCGCCGAGAACGATCTGGCCGACATCTCTGGAGCGATAGCTCATCCCACCGAAAAACATATCCAAGCCGTTTTCTTTACACACGCACGACGCGAGTGGAAAGTGCTTGATCCGTCCATCCAACCGGACCTCGATTATCTCAAAACGGTGGCCGACGGCGAGATACAACTTACCAGCCGCACACTGGCGGACGACAAGTGGACGGTGGCCTACACGATGGACGATGGCCCAGTCGATTTCTATTTGTACGATCGTAATAAGCGAGAGGCCAAGTTTCTATTCACGAGCGATCCGGACCTCGCCAAGCTGCCATTGGTCAAAATGCATGACGTCATAATCAAGTCTCGCGACGGCCTCGACTTGGTCAGTTATTTGTCATTGCCACCGGGCACGGACCCGGAGAATACGGGCCGCCCAAACAAGCCATTACCGATGGTCCTTAACGTGCATGGTGGACCTTGGGCACGCGACGGCTGGGGTTATAACCCGGAGCACCAACTGCTGGCCAATCGCGGATATGCGGTCCTGAGTGTGAATTATCGTGGCTCTACCGGTCTGGGTAAGGACTTTACGAATGCCGCCAACAAAGAATGGGCCGGCAAAATGCACAACGACTTGGTTGATGCCGTGAAGTGGGCCGTCAGCGAGAAAATAGCGGACCGCGACAAGATTGCGATAATGGGAGGTAGCTATGGAGGCTACGCCACGCTCGTCGGCCTGACCTTCACACCAGAATTGTTCACATGCGGTGTGGACATCGTGGGGCCATCCAGCTTGGTAACGTTGCTCGAGAATCCGCCTCCCTATTGGATGCCTTTTATGCCCGTGCTGAAGTATCGTGTCGGCGATCACGAGACCGAGGAAGGTCGCGAGTTCCTGCTGTCACGTTCGCCGCTGTCCTTCGTCGAACGTATTCAGCGACCATTGCTCATTGCCCAAGGGGCACAGGATCCACGTGTTAAACGGGCCGAAGCGGACCAGATCGTCGCGGCGATGACTGAAAAGCAGATCCCGGTTACGTATTTGGTTTATCCGGAAGAAGGGCATGGTTTTGCACGACCACAGAACCGTTTTGCCTTTTACGCCGTCGCCGAAGCGTTCCTTGCGGAGCACTTGGGTGGTCGTTACGAACCGATTGGCGATGCTTTTACAGATGCCGTCGTGGAGATACCTGCCGGCACCGATCAAGTGCCAGGATTAAGCGATTTTGCGCCCAAATGATTTGACGGCAGGTTGCGGGATGTGGGAGACGGGTTGC
>CBDUAB010000973.1:0-2445 GCA_965365045.1 uncultured Planctomycetales bacterium | reverse complement strand
GGCTCGGCGGCTACGGTTAGCTTGTATTGCCCGGGTGTCTTCGGCGTATAGCGAAACGAGATGTGGTTCTGCTCGCTGTCGTCGGCCCCGGAGACTTCGATCGGACCCAACGACTCAGTTTCACCGCCCGGTTTCTCAATGTTCAGCCGCACTGGGACTTTTCGTCCGGCAAAACCTTCGATTCGCACAGCAGCCGGCAATACAAACTCGTTGTTCACAAAAACTGTGTATTGATCCTGGACGTCTTCGATGGCAACGTCTCGCGATTGTGACTGATCACGAGGCAAGCCGATCGTCACCGTGTAAAGGGGCGTGTCGAGTCGAGCCAACTCCATGGCGGGCTGCTGTAGATTCACACGCGGTGCCAAAGCACGCTGGGCGCCGTCGCTCAACAAAATCACGCCGGCAATACGATTGCCGCGTTGGTCTCGGATCACGTCATAGAGGGCCGAACCGATGTCGCTCTGGTTGCCATCTGGTTTGTCGGGCCATTGGAATTGACCTCCTTCATTACCGACTGCCTCGGCTAGCTCGTCAAACATGTAGAATTGAGCATCAAGCTTTGCGGCCAGAGGCTCCAGTTCTGGTAAGCTTCGTTCGATCGCCGCACGGGCCGCTTCCCAACGCGGCCGTCCTCCTTCGGCGTCCGGTATCAACATGCTGCGGCTCTTGTCGACGAGCCAAATCAACGTGCTTTTCTGATCTCGCGTCTGCGTCGTAACACGCGTCGGTCGCAACATGCCAAGCACCACAAGCAGAATAAGGCTTCCGCGCAACAGGAACAATATCATGCGCCGTCGTTGCAGCAAACTAGCAAAGGCCGGTCGCACAAAGAACAAAAGTGCCAGCATAATTGCCGCCAAAACGGCAACCAAAAAGTAGTTGTTCATAATGGGTTGCAGTTGCCAGTGGGTCATGCCATGTCTGCTCCCAACACTGAACTGCGGCGGCTGTAAAACCGATTGGCCAACACATGCTCCAGTGCCAACAACAATACCAGCAAGACCATCAGCCACGGATACATCTCATGCCCGATACGCGCCTCGCCGACGTCACGATTCACTTCCTCGCGGCTGCGCGCCAGTCGATAGCCATCTTTGCCAAACCAGCGATCTAAATCCTCGGCGTCGATTCGCTCGAGCCTAGTGGCATCCGTGGGCAAATTCATCGAAAAACCTTGGTCCGATCCGACTTCCGACCGCAGACGATAGGTTCCCGGCACATCAGCAAACTGCAGAGCAATGCGATTCTTGGCCGCCGTCACATCTTGCCAGATCCCGGTCGGCACAAATAACTGATATCGGCTCGTACCGCCGCCGTCGCGAACTGTCAGCGACACGGGTTGGCCTACCTCGTAATTTAAGCGACTTTCACCTTGTTGCACCAGATATCGGAACATGGTATCCACAAGCATAAAAACAGGCCAAGGATCGATCCCCGTCGGCAAGCGATTCCAGACAGGTCGGCCGCGCACATTCAGTGGATCGGAAATCGGTGTGGTCATTACCAGCACGCGGCCGAGGCCGACCCGCCGCTCGACAATTGCCGGCTGACCGCTGCTAAAACGCAGAACGACGTTCGCATCATCAACTTGATCAAAAACCCAATGTCTGAAAATGGGAAAGTCATCCCACGGAATGCTATCGGCCAACGGTCGAAACGGAGCCAGCAACTGATGTGACGCTGCTGTTAGCCTTAACGACAAACCACGCGATCCAGCTCGCCATTGACGTACCAGTCGCCCCGGCAACAGTTTTTGGGCACCTACGTTATTGAATGTCTGCACTGGCTGCGCGTTTCGACCGAGAAAAACTGCCAATCCGCCGCCACGATCGACGTATTCGGCCAAGCGGTTCCACACGCCGTCGACCAACGGCGGCGGGTCAAGCAGCGCGATCGCCGAATAGTCGGTCAGCTTGGCACGTTTCAGCTCGTCGAAGCCCACCGAGACACAAAGAAAATCCGCCTGGCCGGTGCTGGGTGCCAATGCCGGGGTGAGAAAAAGAGCCGCTGCGTCAGGCGGTCCTGAGACCAACACGGGCCAGTGATCGGTAGCCCGAACCGTAAAGTAACGCGTATCGTCAATCTCCAATCCGTCCGTACCACGCAACCGAATTTGGCCGTGATGACTGCCCGGCGCTAACGACGGCAATGAAAACGCGATCCAGATGCTGCTGTCCCTGGCAAGTTCCACGGTCTGCTCGTTACGTAGTTGCAGCTCGGGCAGCACTGGCTTTCCATCAACCAACATCGGCAGACGCGGATCCGGCTTTTCGAGCACGAGTTCGGCCGTCAAGGTACGCTCGTGTCCCGTATTCAATAGCTCCGCTTCGATCCGTAACGGTGCGCCGCGGGCCAACAACTCACCAGACAGGCGGGGCGTCCCAACTGCCAGGTTCTGCGGATTCTCGACGCCTACATCCAAAACATAGACACGTACACCGT
>CBDUAB010000972.1:0-2445 GCA_965365045.1 uncultured Planctomycetales bacterium | reverse complement strand
GCGTGCTCGGCTTTGGCAAACGTTAATTTAAGCTCCTTGGTGAGTTGCTTGGTAAAGTGATTACCGCCCAACGGAATGCTACGTTGCCAAACATTGAATCCGTTGGTCACGACCAGGTCGGATGCCTCGGTGCCCAACGAAAGGATGACTATTGACTCAGGATCCTCGTCTTCGTCGTCCGGTGCATTGTCCACAAGCTGATCGAAAGCGATCGAATTGTAGATGCAGATCGGTGTTAATTGGATGATGTCCAGTTCGACTTCGGCATCAACTAACGGCTGGATCGTGCGGAATACCTGATCGCGTTTCATCGCGAACAGACCAACCATTCGCTCCAGGACATCCTCGTCGGAGCCATGCGTCGGCATCTCTTGGTAATCCCAAATGACGTCGTCGAGGGCAAACGGAATCTGCTGTTTTGCCTCGTATTTGACGATGTCGGGGACCTTCTTGGCGTCGACCGGCGGCAATTTGATAAAACGTGCCAGGCCGCTTTGTCCGGAAATCGAAATACCAACCTTATCGCCACGCACTGAATTGCGAGACAAGAACTCCTTGAGCGCATCGCGGATGAGCTGGTCCGGCTGCGCATCTGGCTGGCTGAGGATCTTGGGGTACTCGATGTAATCGAACGATGTTGCAACGACCTTCTTGCCGTCAGCGGACAACTCGCCGCGTAAAGCTTTCAGGCCACATTGCCCGATATCGATGCCCCAAACGCCATTTCCCGCGGCCATTTGTGTCCCCTGATACTGTTCCCTGCCGTGCTGGCAACTCGCGAACGGAGCGTAGACCAGACTTATTGCAGCTTGCAGGTTGGTGACCCGCCAAACCTGACAAGCCGTACTTATGTAGTTTACCGACGCTCCCGCGCCGTTGTCAATGGTTTGGAGGGTGGTAACTCTAGGCGAGGTAAGGGGATATGCGCTAAAAAACGCCGATGGTCGACGGTTGGGCGAGCAGCCATCGACGGTGTCTATCGTAGCCGTTATCGTGATTTGCGGCACCAAACTCACTGATTTAGGACCGCCCGCATCCATGAAGTTTCAACAGCTCGTCACGTTGCTACCGTGTCACAGCCTCGAGGATTTTCCGGTATACGTCGTCGGTGACGAAGCCCACGGACTACTCACCGCTTGGACGACACCCTGGCATCCGTCCCTCATCGCCATGTCCGGCAAAAAGCCCATTTGGTGCCGGCGTGATGATGTGCCGGATGAAATGCGTAATGCGCTGTTTTTTTTGCCGGGCGGAAGTGACGACGAAGTACCTGAAATCGTGCGTCGAAAACTGGCGGATGACGATTGCGCGCTTATCAGCGGATTCATCGACCGCCCGCAATGCGTCGCCGCGGCGTTGGCGGAATCCAACGTTTCCGACGCCGCCGACCAAGAAATCGTGAGCGATTTCCTAGCGTTAGGATATTGGTACCTGCAATTGCAATTGCTCACAAACCAGATGCGTCACACAAGCAACATCGACGAAGATCACTTCGTGGAGCAACTTGTCGCGGCCGCCAATCAGCTTATCGCCGGTGACTCCGCGGCGAGTCGCGATCATCTGTCACGTTGTTATGGAGTCTTGGCCGAGGAACGAGACCATTATTATCCGGTCGAGGCTTACCTCATCGACCTTACGCTGGTCGCCGAAACCACGCCGGCCGAGAAACTCGCGGCAGAATTCAACGGTGAATCGGCCGTGAATATCTGGATAACAGCCCGCACGTTACAAAGGCTGGCTGCTGAATCACCACAAAACATTCACGCTTTACGCGCCGCACTCAACGAGGAACGCGCCACGTTAGTCGGCGGCGAAACAAACGAAACAGCGCTACCGTTACTTTCCTGCGAAAACATTTTGGAGGAATTCCACACCGCGACGGACGTTTTCGACCGCACGCTGGCAGTTCGACCAACGCACTTCGGTCGACGGCGTTTTGGAATGACTCCGCGGCTACCCCAGATACTGGAAAGTCTGCGCTACGAAGGCGCTGTCCACCCGACCCTGGACGACGGACGTTTTCCCGAAGGCAACCAGACCCGCACCCGCTGGTCCGGACTCGACGGCTCAACCATCGAAACCATTTGCGGTGTACCCTGTGACGCTTCGCTGCCCGAGACTTTTTTGCGGCTGGCGAAGCGCATAGGCGAATCAATGGAATACGACTATGTCGCCACCGTTTGCCTCGCTCATTGGGCCGGACAAGCAAGCCCGTGGTATGCCGACCTGCGCCGCGGGACCCGTTATGGCTTGGCGCTGGGACAGTTCGCCACGTTATCCAAATTCTTTCAAGACACCGGTTACACCGGCCAGCTCGACGAATTCACGGCCGACCAATACCGCTCGCCTTATTTGCGTCAGGCCGTCCAAGATAGCCAACCCAATCCAATTACGTGCTGGGTCGATTACTGGCATTTTCGGGCCGTGATCGAAGCAACACACACA
>CBDUAB010000971.1:0-2449 GCA_965365045.1 uncultured Planctomycetales bacterium | reverse complement strand
AATACAAAATGCGCAAGAAATCCAAGCACAGAAAATGAGTGAAGGAAGTAAACACTTTTCTACGAAACTGTTACTCTGAACGTGAGAGCGTCGTATCTTGTATCGCCTGCTCTTTCGACCAGTTCCGTCATGATCTGACGAAGTTTCGAATTGTGATGAGTAATCTCGGTTAACCGAGCCCGCCCCAGCGCACTAAGGCGTTGAAATCCCCAAAGGCAGCGTTTCCGAGTCACTTCCATGCCCTCGCGGGGCGCGAAAAGCGGTAAGTTGACCGCAAAAAACGAGAGGCTATCGGCGTCCTGCAAGAGGTCGGAACGAGAGTCCCCGCCGACCTCGTGAAGTGCGACAAGACGCTTGACTTCGCGGCGGATTCCACGACTGACGCCACACGCATTCAGAAGCGCGTCAAGTAGAAATGCGGACCGGCGGGCATGGGCGCTCTTGAAACTGTCGTAGTCCGGGAAATCCTGGCGGCGTACTTTGCGCGTTTCGTCGGCGCGTTCAATGTCGTGTCCGAGAGCCGCCAGCTTGAGGGCGACATCCACATCGGGTCCGAGCCGGATCAACCAGAACACCGTGTTTTCCGCGTGACGGAAATCTTCGGGCACGCGACTGCACACGATCGCCGCACGAATGCGGCGGACCGCTTCAGCTACCTCCGATGAAGCTCCGGCGAAGGGTTCCAAGGAGAGACGTCGCCGAATTTTTTCCGGCGAAGAACGCAACGGGCCGGAGGATTCCAGTTTGATGCTAGCCATCGCTGCGGCGAAAAGGCCGGAACGGTAGGGTGTAAGCCCACGCTGGCGATGGGCCAAGTAGCCGGCAAGGAAGGTGTCGCCACAGCCGGTGGTATCGCGCAAGACATGCGGGGGAAACGCTGGGATGCCGTCGATCGTGCCTTCATGCCACACTGCCGCGCCGGCGCTTCCTCGTGTCGCAACGATCTCGCTCGGACCATCGGCGGTTAAATTGCAGAAGGCGTCATCCAGGTTGAGCGTGGAGGAAGCCAGTTGGATTTCTTGGGCATCGCCGGAAACGATGTCGGCATGTCGAAAAAACGCCGGTCCCTCCTTAAGCTCCACTAACGAGATGCGAGCGTCATGACACTCGCGTAACAAGCCCTGAAGGTCGATAGCCACACGTCCTTGACGGTGAGCCGCAGCGAGCGCTTCCACCGCCAGATCTCCTCTCAACAAAGGACCGAAATGATAGAACCGTGCCCGAACGTTCTTTAGATCTTCAGGCTGAATCGGACAGGCGGTCCCCAACGCCCGTTGCAATCGCTCGTCGGGGTTCTCCGGTGAAAACGCGTTTTCAAAAACGGTGGTCTCTTTTGTAGGGAGATTAATCACATCGGCGCCCTGAGCCCGCAGCTCAGCCAGAAGGCCATTCTCATCTTTCTCTGCAACTTTGGTTAGGACTGCGACACGCAGACCCAGCTGAAGATAGGCCAGCGACGAATAGTACGCCACGCCGCCAGGCGCTGCGGGCATGCGACGACCGTCGATAAGATTTCGGTCCCAGCAGACATGACCCACGACGCAGATGTCATAAATGGGCTCTGTGATTGTCTCGGAATTACCTTTGATCATAAAGTAACGGTAGCGAATTGGAGAACGCTGCCGAACGGCACGGGATCATGCGGCGGGCGGTCTTGGAGTTACATGAACATGGCTACGAACACTAGGATCATAAGCGACACGTTGCCAAGTTGGCAAGCGTTCAAACGAAAATAGAGGAAGACGCGAACATCTCCCCCAAAACAAAATACGTTGGAAAGCATCATGGCCAGCGTGTCCAATCATAAAACTCGGCCGAAACTTTACAGCTGTTCGTTTCATAGTTTAGGTTTGCCTGAGATTGGAATCTCGGCCGCCATCCCTTCTTCGCGAATGGCAAACGAGGCAAGACGGTGAAGGATTGCCACTTCTGTATCGATCGAAATTGTTGACCGGACGCGGCTCAACGAGGTTTTGCGTCGGCGGAAGGACTCTGGCGTCGCGTGCAGGCACCGGCGCAACGCCCACCATTGACTCGTGTGTTCGAGATGTTACGATCAAGGTCAAATTCGTGTTTCCTCCGCCATGCGGGATGGTCTACGAACCAGATTCCGTTCGACGTAGTCCGCTGCACCTCTCGGGCGGCAGATAAATGCCAGCAAGCAAAGATTGGCTGAGAGTCGCGTCGCCGTATTAGCGCGGCCGATTCGTCGCGACTCGTTTCGTGCGCAAGTCGTCCAGAGAGTTTTGCGCGATGCGAACCTCTAGGATTTGTGATGAACCGAGATACCTGGTCACAAAAGTGAAAGGAATATTGTGAGTTGAATCAAAATCGCCATCGTCGGTGTCGGTAACTGTGCCAGTTCCCTAATCCAAGGCATCCACTACTACAAGAACAAGGATCCGCAACACACGGTCGGCCTGATGCACTGGCAGATTGGCGGCTACGG
>CBDUAB010000970.1:0-2464 GCA_965365045.1 uncultured Planctomycetales bacterium | reverse complement strand
CGTAACAACATCGTCCGCATTCATCGTGGTGTTGCTCCTAAACTGGTTGGGCGAGTTCTCGTTTTGCATCCCACGCTTTTACGCACCGGCCGCCGCAAGTCACGACGCTACAGAGTCACGCAGCGCCCTCAGGATGTCCAAGGTGGACACAATCCCGACCAGTAGCTGTTCGTCGTTGCACACGGGGATATGGTGCACTTCGTATTTGAGCAGTTTACCGGTGACAGTGGTTAAAAGCTCATCGGGCGTTGCTGCAACCACTTCCCTGGACATAACATCGTCGATGCGCTCATTGGTTATCTCATCGAGCGGGACTCTGCCAAAAATGAGGTCGGTGAGACTACCGCCGGATATTGTGGATCGCTCCTCGCTATCAGCTTCGCATGCCAAAGCAATCAAATCGCTTTGCGATACAACACCGACGCAATTACCCACCTGGTCGACGACCGGCAAAGCGGATAAGCGGTTCTCTGCCATTAACTGCAGCGCATCGTGAACGGTTTCTTGCGTGCGAATCGTGGCAACGTGTTTAGTCATCACGTCCTTCACCGTTTTTTCGTAGATTCCCACCGTCATGTATCACCTCCCATCGCTACGTGTTCCAAACAAATCAGAACGAAATTGCCAGTGCCATTAATACTCTGCAACTGCTGGGCCAAACGGTCGAATTAGACGCATCCGAGGCCTTTCGTTTTCAAGGCTCGAACGCAGCCACGCCATCTTCCGAACTAACGATTGACTTACGAAATGAACATCTAGCCTCGTCGAAGCGCGCCCTTAACGTACCAACCGGCGTCCGAGTGTGCCAATTCGCACACTTGCCACGATGGAATTCACGATTGGCACCTCGACATCACACGGCTAAGACTACTGGCCGGGAATCCTATTTTGGTTACAACCTCGGAGAATGAGGAAGATACCGATCCACTGGCCAAAGCTGACGATGAGTTGGCCCTGTTGATCGGAGAGTAGCCAGGGTTAAATCTGACTCAAATCGTTAAGATGGCTTGCACGTTCGCCGCCAGTCGCCGTCGACTAGCCCGACTGCCAACTCGACACTCCTGGGACGACGAGTACTAACCCGCGACCAACAACCAATGTCCTCACTCCTTCTTCATCATCCGGTAGCCGGCAAGCAGGACCAGCGCGCCGCCGACTGCGACCAGGAAGCTGCGCACGTCAAAACCGCCCACACCGCCAAATCCGATCAGTGTTCCGATAAATCCGCCTACGATCGCTCCTCCAATCCCAAGGAGCATCGTTATGACGATTCCACCTGGATCGGCACCTGGCATCAGGAATTTGGCCAAAGCCCCGGCGATGAGTCCGAACACGATCCAAGACACGATTCCCATTTCCTAATTCTCCTGAAAAAAAGCGTCACCAAACCGTGTGAGCAAATTCGACAACCAGAGGAAAAAACAGTCCAACTCCAATGGAATTTGCCATGCCGCATTATTGTGGTGACGGCGCTCCGCAGCAAGTCAACTTTCAAAGTTGCGATTTTTAGTTACGATTCCATGAAGGACTTTTCGCATGATCAGCTTCAGTGGAAATCGTCGGTGTCGCAAGATAGGAACGTCAAACCTATCATGTGCCTTGCATCACCACGACGGCTCTCCCAAAATGACACACGAATTGCTTGTCAAAGCCGGATTGTTGCCACCGAATACGGAGAGCGTTAGAGAAAATCGTCCAAAGTAGTCATCAAACTCCGCGTGATGCCAACGTGACCTAAGAGCCACGGTCATGAAACAGTTCCCTCGAATCGACGCTGTCTCAAATGTCGCGATGCTCGTGTTGGTAGAATGATGATGGACCAGGCGCTCGCGAGTCTCGTCACGCGGGAGCGTGACGACTACTTTGGACGATTCTTTCACAGCCTCGGAGAGAGACCATGAGTGACTCGCGTCAAGCAATGAACAGCGGTGACGAAGAAGCACGGCGATTACACGGTCGTCAGTCCGGCGCGGATCGTCGCACTTTCTTGAAAGCGGCGGCCACGGTCGGAGCGGGTGTCGTCGCGACCGCTGCTGAAACTGCGGGAGCCGAAGCGAAGCTCGCGAAAGGGACCACGCCGATTCCGCGGGACGAGTCGCCCGTTGACGCCACCAAGATGCCGGTGACCCGAATTGGGGACGTGAAGATCTCCCGATTGATCGTTGGAGCGAACCCAATGTGGGGCTGGTCCCATCGGGGTGAACTTTTAGGCAAGCTGATGATGGAATACTTCACGACTCCGCAGGTAGTAAAAGTGCTACAGCATTGTGAAGCGTGCGGCATCAACACCTGGCAAACTAGCCTCAACAGCCGCCACAAAAACCAAGATTCTCCAAATCAACGCGTGGGCGAAGCCTGGAGGATGCTGAAAGATTCGGGAAGCCGGATGAATGTCATCGTGCTGGTGACCCCCCGAGACTCGGATGATGCCAGGAACTGGGACCAGTTGCTAAAAATGAAACCA
>CBDUAB010000969.1:0-2471 GCA_965365045.1 uncultured Planctomycetales bacterium | reverse complement strand
GCGTGCTGATTCCGACTTCCGCGGGTGAGGACTTGCCTGCGGCCACTTGGACGGCCGTCGGATATGACGATGGTAGCTGGCCGAGACACAATCTGGGCATTGGATTTGATGGAGGTGGCGAACTACTTGGTGCCCTTTCCGAAAATGGCAATCTCGCCGCGGATATGCAAGGCAACACGGCCTCGGCGTACGTACGGGCGGAGTTCAACATCGACGGACCGGTTCCGGAGATGAACGCTCTGATGATGAACATCAATTACGATGACGGCTATGTTGCCTACCTAAACGGTATCGAAGTTGCCAGCAGCAATGCCCCGGCGAGCCGTGATTGGAGTTCGCAAGCGACACAAAACCACAGCGGTGAGTTGTCATCGGTTGCTGTCGATGGATTCTCCGACGACGATCTGCGCAATCTGTTCACCCTAAACGGTGGATCCCAATTCGTTGGGGATCGTTTGCAAGTAACAAAAAGCTCCGCGGGTCAGAAGGGAGCCACGTGGCTCACCGAACCGCTTGTTTTTGGCGCCGACTATTCGTTCAGTACCTCTTTTGCGATAGTGCCAGAAGATCTTGGTACTCGAGGACCTCAGAGTATTTTTCCGTCAGTTCTTGAATCGTCCTCTCGGCGTTTTCCAATGCAGTGAGCGCCATGTCCTTGTTCTTGGTGCCTCCCGCCAGTTGGAATACGTCGAGCTTCAAGGAGCCAAGGCTCAAGTAGGCGTGACCCAAAGTCTTGCGATGAGCCGGTTTCACCAGCGGTTTCGCGACCTGTATCGCCATCTCGATTTCGCGGATACGGGTGGACAGATCAAGCTCGCTCTGAACCGGGACGTCATCGAATTTCGGCCCCAATTGCCCCGGCCGGAGGTAGCTTTGCGCCAGAGCATTTCGGATATCGGCGTCTTCAGGATTCCTGGTCGCGAGTTCTTTGCGAATATCCAGAGCCTGCTGAAATGACTCTAGCGCTCTCGGTATATTGCCGACATGAGTCCTGATTTTGCCAACGCGATAATAGGCCGCCGCCAAGTCGGCTTGAAGTTCGGGGTCGTCGCGCCGCTGGTCGATAAACTGTTGATGGTACTCCAGCGCCAATTCCAACAGGTCTCTCCGCAATGGCTGCATCGCCGGGGCGTTGAGCAGTTCGTTTTCGCTGACATTGGTTAGATACTTGTCGACTGCTTCTTGAGCGAGGTGGAAGTTCTCTTCGGCCCGCTGTTTTTGCCGTCGGGCTTCATCCCGTTGTTGCCTGGCTTCATCACGCTGTCGCCCCACCTCAACGCGCTGCTGGGCAAGTAACACGCTGCTGATCGCCAATCCGACTGTGGCCAGAACCAAGAACAAGGCTGCCGACGTGACAATCGACCTGTGACGCCGCGCCCATTTAGTCGTACGCTGCCACGCAGAGGGTGGCTTGGCATGAATGGGCTTATCATCCAGAAAACGCTGTAAGTCATCAAACAATTGCTGGGCCGTTTCATAGCGATCCGCGGGGTTCTTCTCGATTCCCTTGAGCACGATCGTTTCCAGTTCGACAGGCACTCGTGCATCCAGTTTTCGGAGTGGACGAGGATCCTCGAACGCAATCTGCCTGGTCAGTTCTTGACGATTGTCTCCTTTGAAAACAGGCTGCAGTGTCAGCATTTCGTAGAGCGTGACGCACAGCGAGTAGATGTCGGTTCGCTGGTCGACAATCACCCTCTTGGCAAGCGCCTGCTCCGGACTCATGTAGCGGAGCGTCCCCACGATGTCGCCCGTCATCGTCAAACTGGGATCCGTCTCCACGAGTGCCAATCCGAAATCCGTCACCCACACTTTGCCGCGGTGATCGAGAATCAGATTCGAGGGCTTGATATCACGATGGATAACGCCTTCGTCGTGCGCGTGCTCCAAAGCCTCGGCTACTTGAACGCCCAGCTCGACGACACTGCGAAAGTAGGCGCCGGCATTTGTTGATCGTTGTGTGGACAGGGCCGCGTGTGGTGTGCGTTTCGTGTCCGCCATTGCGGCAGCAGACATGGACCGGTCGTCCACAGCGGAGTTTTCTTGCTCGGCCGACAACCGGCTTGAAATCCGTCGATGCGCCACTCCAGCACGTGGCAGATCTTGCCCGTTTCCGTCCGCACCGCCAAGGTCGCGAATGACCGCCGCCAGCGTCTGGCCCTCGACGTACTGCATGGCATAGTAGTGAACGCCACGATCAGAACCGATCCCGTAAACCGGAACCACGTTGTGATGGTGCAACAAAGCAGCCGCTTGGGCTTCGTGCTTGAACCGCTGCAGCTGGCGATGGTCAAGCATCGCTGCGAACGGTAGGACCTTCAGCGCAACTCTGCGCCCCAGCGACAGTTGCTCCGCCTCGTACACGACTCCCATGCCACCGCGACCAATCTCGCGGACAATGCGATAGTCGCCCAGATTGGCGATGGGCTGGATAGGCTCCGACGTGTCCGATTCGTCTTCGATGGGCTCTC
>CBDUAB010000968.1:0-2471 GCA_965365045.1 uncultured Planctomycetales bacterium | reverse complement strand
CTCGCCGGGAATCGTCGCGGGTGCCAGACCGCGAAAGGTATACGTCTGCCATTCGGATTTTTCCGCTTCGTCACTGGCTTCCCATGCCGACCCGGCAGAATTATCGCTGTGTGGATTGCGAAGCTCCAAGCTCGGACCATTTCCATCCGCGCGATCATCCCAGTTACCGCCGTCAAAGTAATGAACTTCATCCGCCGGGTTACCGTGCTCGTCCAGCAACAGAATTCGCTCGCCTCGGTTCGACAGGCGACCGTCGTACTCGCCAACAATGTTGGTTTGGTCGGGATACTTTTGGCGAAGCACGTTCGCATCACGAGCGACAACCAGGTATTCGTTTGGACCAAGTAACATTCCGGCTGGGAACTCATAGCGGACTCCGTCAGCGAATTCCCACCCTGACAGATCGACCGAATTGTCCCCGCGGTTGTAAAGTTCGATCCACTCTTCGTCGTCCTCAGCGTATGGCAAACCTGGAATCGCCGTTGTCAATTGAACGGCCGTGGCAAGCTCAACACCAAATACAACGTCAGAACTAAAGCTCGACGCCTGATGGACTTCGACTGAAATGCGATTGTCACCGGCCTGCAGTAATTCAACCGGTAGTGAAACAGCTTCGCTTATTGCCGCGTTGCCCACGCCAACGGAAGAGAACGTCGAGCTAGTAAACGGACCGTTGGTCATGTTAAACCGCAAGACCTCGGTGCCGTTGAGATAGAACACGGCACCATCATCGATCACATGTCGTAATCGGAATTCTCCCAGACCGTCCCGCTCCAACTGGCTGAGTGAGAATTCGGTCTCGAAGTAATAAGTTGTAATCCGGGGATCATTATTGACGGGAGCAGTAAGCTCCGTGCCAACCGCCAGTGGCAAAGCGCCGGCATTTGTCTCGAAGCCGATTAGTCCCGCACCGATCTTCCAATCACCGCCAACTGCGTGTGTGGTGGCGTGCCAATCCGAGATGAGAGAGGCTCTCGAATCGTTGTATCGCCAAGTGCCGTCAAAGGACAGAACCTCATTCGTCGCAAAAGTGGCAGGGATGGTTGGAGTACTCAACTCCGGACGTTGATGATACATGATCTCATTGATCACAATCTGGTCGTTTAATGCGAATGTGTTAGGCTCGTTCGGCGTCGGCACGTTGGGCACTAGCCAGCGATGTGGTTTCTCAAGCTCCAGGCCTTGGACCGTACCTGACACGACACGCGCATCAATGACAGACGGCTGACCAGACATCAAGAAAAGTCGGTCGCCGATGCCAACGTCGAAACCAAGCGCGGCCTCGTCGACAACAAGGAATTCACCAGCCGACATCACCTGGGGTAAAAAAGAAAACGAATCCAGACCGGATCGTGATAGGGTCACACCGTCTAGCCCGATATCGGTTTCGCCCGCGTTGTAGATTTCGATCCAAAAATTGTCGGCGTTGCCGGCGGCGGTTTCGCTGATCTTTAGGTTCGCGGAAGCGGGTGGAGTCAACGCTTCGTCGACAATCAGATCCGTGCCGAATGCCGCGTCGGTCTCCGTCGACGGTTGGCGAATGGAGACCTCGACGTTGTCCAATGCGAATTCAAACTGATCGCCGTCGTTATCTCCTGTGCTTTGCTCAGTGGTGGCGAACTTTACGCGAAGCGTTTGACCGACAAGCTCCGGACCAGCATCGCCTTCGAGCAGGATGTCCAACCAATCGCCTTCGATGCCTGCCAACGTTATGTCGTGCGGATGCGAAGTGGATCCGTTGATCGGACGCACGGCTTCATCGGTAGTTGAGTTCCCACCGAGGATAACCGTCTCGTTGTCGCCATCGACTGCAATCAAGGCAAACTCATAATTCAACCACTGAGACAGAGAACGGTCGGCAACGGAAAATGAGACACGATACGTGTCGTTCGAAACCGTGCCAAGATCTTGGTGAATCGAAAGCGTCTGGCCATCGTTACTACGGACGGCGAGAGACTGTTCACCGTCAGGATACGGTGGATTGGTTCCTTGATTGCCCGAGTGATCGCGCACGGTAATTCGGTTCAAACCGGCGAAACTAATTCCGGTGGCTATCCAATCGCGGGGGCCAAAAATGGGATCCGATCTGTCATCCTCGAAAGATCCGTTCAGCACATCGACGGGTATGCCGACATTCGCGGACTGATGTACCTCGACCGCCAATACGTTAGTACCGACAACGAGCTGATTGGCAGGCAAGCGAATTTCTTCCAACCGTACAGCGTCCGCTACAAACTCGGTCGCCGTGGTGTCAAACGTGATGGGGCCGGCCGGCATTCCCAGTCGTAGAATCTCTTCGCCGTTAAGATAAAAGACGGCCCCGTCGTCGATGATTGGGCTAAGCCTGAGTCCTTGCGGATCATTGATGCCGTCGTATTCGAAACTGGTACGGAAGTAATAGGTATTCCGACCGTTGTCGAGTGGCGTTGTTTTGTTCGCGGGCAGATCAGCCTCGGTATCAAACAGCAATG
>CBDUAB010000967.1:0-2473 GCA_965365045.1 uncultured Planctomycetales bacterium | reverse complement strand
GCGAGACTAATTGCTAGGCAAGTCCATTTGGCCACATTTTTTCACAGCCTCTCCGTGTGAAGGGAGTATAGCGGCCGATTTTGTGCGTTGACGAACCGGTCCATCAGTTTAGTCTAGATGAAACCGATCAAAACCGGGCCGACCTGTGTCATTGTGCAATCCTGAGCTATTGTGCGATCCTGGGCGCTCGGATGTCGGAATCTTCACATAAAGTGGACGGACAGTCGATGTGATTCAATTG
This sequence comes from uncultured Planctomycetales bacterium, assembly GCA_965365045.1. GTDB lineage: Bacteria > Planctomycetota > Planctomycetia > Pirellulales > Pirellulaceae > CBDUAB01. Next base: position 2,232 of record CBDUAB010000967.1, on the reverse strand, counting down.
TTCGAGCGACAGAGGCTTTTCTGCAACGGCTGCTGGCGGGATCACACCCAAAGCCCAGTCAAGCTGCACTTCACTGCGAGTATGTTCTTGGTTCTCGCGACCGCCGGATTGGCTCTTGCCTTTTGGCCCTTTCGATGTCGGGTGTGCGGCAGCATGCGGCCGTATTTATGGCGTTTTCGCCGAAATCGACCACGCAAAAACAGTAAATCGGCGATGCGTCGTCAAGCCAGATAGACGGTTCCGACGTGTTTTTCGGCGGTGTACGGCGTCCGCGCGGAAATTCCCACGTGCAACGCCGAATCCGAATATGGGTTGCAAATACTCCAAATCGTCAAGAAGAAATCTGTCTTCTAACCTGCAAAGAGTGGGTGGACTAGATTAACCTGATAAATTGGCACAATTGGAGTTCGAAGTGTTCCCATGGTTCTAAGGTTCCCGCAGGGTCGATGGCTTGTACAGATGACGCATGCTCGCGTCATTACTGGCAATATGCGCATTGGGCTTGGCACCCAAGGGAACGGAGTGCGCGCAACGACAATCGTTTTTCGGGATTAGCGGCGCGTGGGCAGGACATTTCTTGGAACATCGAGATGACGGGGATTACTGAGTCATGGACACGTTGATTCCGGCACATGAGGTCTCTGTTCGCTCTGACCCCGCACCAACAGCCGGACCGCCGCATGGTGGAATTGATTTGGCGGCATTCATTCGACGTTATCTATTGCTGCTGACGTTTTGCATGCTGTGCGGAATCGCGCTGGGCGTGCTCTACTACCAGAAAACACCTCCGACCTACAAGTCGAAATCGGACGTACTCATCGAGAACCAGCGGTCGACGTCCATTAGTCAGGATGCATATGGTTATCCCAGTAACGAAAAAACGATCGATACACATGTATTGATTATTCAGAGTCCATTGATTGTCAAGCGTGCGCTGAAACGACTCGACAATTCGCGTTACGCTGGATTGCGGACGGCAAAGAACCCGGTGGAGATGGTACGCCGGTCATTGGACGTCAACAAGGAAGGCGACTGGTCACAAGTCATGTCGTTGACCTATTCCTGCGGTTCTCCAACCGAATGTCAGGATATCTTGGCTGCGATTGTCAACGAGTATGGCGAGTTTCTTGGTGAGTCGAGTAGGAATATCGGGGACGAAACGACGTCACTGATCACGAATGCTAAAGACATTTTAATGGGCCAACTAAAGACCAAACGCGAAAAGTATAATGCGTTTCGCCAGGACGCCCCGTTGATTTGGAAAGATGGCAAAGGCGTCAATCCCCACCGCGAGCGCCAAATGGAAGTGGAGAAAAAGCGTTCGCAGCTACTTGTCGAGAATTCAACGCTTAGTGCCAAACTGAAAAACACTTTGGCGGCGCTGCGATCCGGTGGAGAGCGTCGTCGGGCCATATACTATGAAGCGCTGAGGGAGATTGATCCCGAGCCGAAAACAAGCGCGGCAGCGAACGCGGATCTTCCACAGCGTCGTTATGCAACGGCGCTTACCGATGAATACGTGAAGCTGCGGGCCGAGGAACACAGTTTGGCCACCAAGTACGGAGACGGCCATCCGGACTTGACGGATTTGCGAAACCGGTTAGCAAGCCTGCGCGAATCTTTGGGACTTAGTGAAGATGTTGAGCCAAGCTACGCGCCTCAGCCGGACACCGACGTTGAAAGTGAAATCGATTACATTTCGATTTACGTCAACATGTTGAACGACAGGCTAGCCACGGTTGAGGGTCAAGTTGAAGAGCTTAACCGAATCTACGACGACGAAAAGGAGAAGGCGAATTCGTTGCAATCGTTTCAGATTCAAGATGAGGACATTCGCAAGGATCTGGAGGCAACAGAACGTCTTTTCGATGCGGTCGTTTCGCGACTCGAAGAAATCAACATCATTAGCGAAAACGGCGGCGACAAGATGGACGTCTTGGCGTGGGCCCAGCTAGGTACGCGTGTTTCGCCGCTGTTGCTAACCTCTATTATACCCGGGACAATGGTCGGGTTCATTTTTGGTTGCGGTTTGTCGTATCTCATGGAACGGTCCGCGGCAATGTTCCGCAGTCCGGCGGAGATCAGGACCGCGTTGCGTGTGCCCGTCATTGGACGCATACCGATTATCGAGCGAAAAAGACGAGAAACGCCCAACGAGTTTCCCGACATGTCACCGATGCTATGTACGGTTCATCGTCATGGTTCAAGCATGGCAGAAGCTTACCGTGCTGT
>CBDUAB010000966.1:0-2473 GCA_965365045.1 uncultured Planctomycetales bacterium | reverse complement strand
TTTCCCGCACCCAAGTACCCAGCCGGCGATTGGCAGCCCAGTGGGCTGCGCTTCGAGGATGTCCTGTTTCATTCTGCCGATGGCACCCGACTGCACGGTTGGTTTTTCGATCAACCACAAGCGCGTTTTCATCTGCTTTATTGTCACGGCAATGCGGATTTCGTACCAAATCTGGCTACGTACGCTGACGAATTGCGACGCCGATTCGGCTGCTCGGTATTCATTTTCGACTATCGAGGCTACGGGAAAAGCCAAGGTCGCCCAAGCGAAGCGGGTATATTGGCCGATGGCCGCGCGGCACGCCAATGGCTGTGCCAGCGAACGGGCGCTGCACCCGATGAAATCGTCCTAATGGGCCGCTCGCTTGGCGGCGCCGTCGCCGTCGACCTGGCCGCAAACGGTGGTGCTGGAGCCGTGGCATTAGAAAACACGTTCACCTCCATACCAGATGTCGCAGCAAGATTGTTTCCTTTGTTTCCCGTACGTTGGTTGCTGCGCACGCAGCTGAATTCGCTTGCCACGATTGGCGATTATTCTGGGCCATTGTTTATCAGCCATGGGGATGCGGACGAAATAGTTTCGCCAGAACACGGACAACGACTTTATGAAGCTGCCGCGGGTCCCAAACAACTCTTTACGATCGTCGGTGGACGTCACAACGATCCACAGCCGGAAGACTATTTTCATGAACTTGATGCGTTTCTATCAAGGTTCACACAGCACATTGCCGTTTTTTCGCAAGAATAGCTCACCGTTTCGCCGCAGTGACACTATGGCTCCGCAAGTGGAGAAGCGATGCCGAATTCGATTTCCATCACAACGTCCGTTGTGGCCGCCGACACATCGTCAAGGCGCGGCGGACGTGCACCGATTTTGCCAATCACCCACTCCGCATCGACCGATGAAAAGTGGCCATCATTATTGAAGTCAAACAGAGGTTCACTTTGTTCGGCCATCATGCCATTCACAAATGTTAGCGCGTCGAGTGGCGATATGACACCATCGAGATCAATATCAGCTTCACTGAGTTTGTCGAATGCAAAGTCCGTCGCAGTGGAAATCGGCATGTCGATTTCCGCGGTTCTGTAGTCCGTCGCACCGAACTGCTCAGCGGGGTTGGTGATCGCATGGGACTTCACCGTCTGACCCGAGATGGCAAACAACACGTCGCCGATCCGGACGCTGCGGTGTACTCGATCCGCGAAGGGAATTTCGCCGAGAGACTCGATCCCAGTTTCGACATCGATTTCAAAAATCGGTAGCGATGACTGTTCCTGATCCTCAAAAATTGGCGTGTTGTCGACACCACCAAACATTCCCTGCCACCAACCCTCGCTGTAGATGGGAATGGCAAGAACATCATACGAGTCAAAGAAACCCACCGCATGTGCATCGAAATTGGCCGTGGATTGCGTGTTCCGACCGCCCGCAAATGAATGGCGATCCACCAATTTGGGCGTGGACATATCCGAAACGTCAAACAATGAGATCTGCAACTCCTGAAACAGCCCCGTTGACTCGTCCGCATTACGCCCAATGCCAATAATGTGATTCTCGTCGATCACTTGCAGGTAATCGGAATAACCAGGAATGTGAAGTTCACCGACGATCCGAGGCGTCGTTGGATCGCTCAGGTCCAACGTAAACAACGGATCGACTTTGCGGAAAGTCACTAAAAAACCTCGGTCGCCGACAAATCGCGCACTGTAGATCTTTTCGCCCGGAGCAATGCCTTCAATCTTGCCAGTCACGGTCAGTTGATTTCCTGACTGACCTAACACGTAGATGTTATTGCTGGCCATCCATCCGGTCGTCGTAGCAATTTGTAAGTGACCATCGTGCTCGCCAACGGAAAAGTTGTTCAAGAGCAAGCCTTCGACTTCACCCGTCGCGGTCAAGCTGATTTCTCCCGTCGATTGATTCACGTTGAACTTTGAAATACTGGTTTTTCCAGAACTTGGCACAAAAATGCTCGTCGTAATGGGTAAGACACGCAACGTCGGCGTCGCGATGAACACATCCGGTAGCAGCGAATAGCCACCAGCGGAAAAGACATACAAGTGGTCAGACGTCATGAACACTTCGTCGGTTCGGACACCCGGTAAACTAACCATTGCGGCCGGCCCTAGCTGATCATCGTCCACATCAAAGGAAGCAACAGAAGTTGTGTGGCTCCACGAAAAACCGTTGCCCGTAGGCAAGTAGACGTCCGCGACTGCTGAATGTGAAACTGATTCCGTTGTCTCGTCGCCCATACTGTGGGTAGCCATCCCGGGAAAAATCGATTCGATTGGCATGGCCATCACTCGCGCGCGAAACTCGGCTTCTGTTTCATATCGCTCCATACCGCTCGAACGCGCCGTCCAGTGCGAGGGAAAACGCTGAGATGACGTCCATTGATCCGTCCAAGGCCCCATCGGTTCATGCACCGTTGGGGCCTTGGACGGATCAATGGACGTCATCTCAGCGTTTT
>CBDUAB010000965.1:0-2473 GCA_965365045.1 uncultured Planctomycetales bacterium | reverse complement strand
GGTTGGTTCGCCCCTCGCGGAGGCTGCAGCGTGTGCGATGTGCGTGATGTCGCCAGCGGGATTATCGCGGCAATGCGCACGCCGTGTCCTGGTGGACGCTACATTCTGGCCGGGCACAATGTGAGTTATCTGGAATTGTGGCGCGAAATTGCCACCGTCACCCATACCCGCCAGCCAGTTTCGAGGTTCGGCCCCCTGGCGGCCGCCGTCGCTGGCCGGGGCGGTGACTTGTACGGAGCGATGCGCGGCGTTGAGCCGCTAATCAACTCCGCCTCGGTGGCAATGTCGAGTTGCTACCATTACTATTCGAGCGATCGGGCTCGAAAGGAACTAGATTACCAAGTTCGCGGTTGGCAAACGTCATTGGCGGACGCTTGGCAGTGGTTCTGCCAATACGGATATGGCACGTATTAGGTGGTCAACCCGGGCACCACCGCGGGCCCACTTCAGAATACGCTTCACTTTTCGCTTTCCCCGACAGCAGCTATACTCTAGAGCTGCGCCGGCCCAGCATGCCAGGCCGGCCGAAATGCCAGATCCCCCCAAAGCTGCCAGGCAAGTAATACGTTGCGATGATTCGCTGCTCCCTTTGAATTGGTGCCATGGCCAAATACGTCGTCCGTTATGGAATCATGCGGTCTCTCGGAGTGCTTGCACCTCGCGGCAAGGATAAGGTGTACCAGCGCGGTGACCGCGTTGTCGCCCGTACAAAACGCGGTCTGGAATCGGGCGAAGTTCTCTGCGAAGCCACGTCAGACGCAGTTGCTCAGCTCAAGGATGCCGAAACCGGCGAGATTCTTCGCGGTATGACCGCCAACGACGAGAACGAATTGGCACATATTCAGGCTGAGGAAGGATCTGAGTTCTTGAAGTGCCAACGAGTTGTCAAGAATCTAGGTCTCGATATGGAGCTGGTCGACTTGGAGCACGTGTTTGGCGGCGAGCGGATCGTGATTTACTATTTGGCGGAAAAACGCGTCGATTTTCGTGAGCTGGTACGCCAACTGGCCCGAGAATTCCAGACGCGAATCGAAATGCGCCAAATTGGCGTGCGCGATGAAGCCAAATTGCTGGCCGATTATGGGGATTGTGGTAAGCCGGTTTGCTGCAACACGCATTTAACGAGTATGCCGCCAGTTTCGATGAAAATGGCAAAACTTCAGAAAGCAACGTTGGATCCAACTAAGATCTCAGGCCGTTGTGGCCGACTCAAATGCTGTCTGCGCTATGAATATGACACCTATGATGAGATGCGCAAGGATCTGCCGCCGATTGGTTCGGAGATCGTAACTGACATTGGTAAAGCTCAAGTTCTCGGTCAGGAGATTCTGGCCAGACAGTTGTTGATCCAAACTGAGGACAATCGACGAACTTTGATCGACGCCACTTCGGTACTCGCGGTTACCCGCCGAGGCAGCGGCAGTAGACGCCGCCCAAGGCAGGACGACGCTGTTGTAAAGACGGATAACAGCGACGACAATACGCCCGACAAAGCCGATGGATCGGCGTCGACGGACACAACGGAGAATTCGGGCGAGAATTCGCAGGATTCAAAGAACAACGAGGGAAACGGTTAGCAACGTGATTAGTGCGATTCTTAAGATTGTCGAAGATGACCCGCGTTACAAGTTGGAGGCATATGAATTTGTGCGCCGAGCTTTGGCGTTTGCGCAAGACGAGCTGATGATGGAGAGCGATACGCCGGAGGATGACACGGACGACGAAGACGACAGCGATGACGACATCAGCGATTTTGACGAAAGCGGTGGTACCGAACGGCATCTGACGGGCCAGCAGCTTTGTGAAGCGATCCGTCGGTACGCCATCGATCAATTCGGCTACATGGCCGAGATTGTGCTGAAGAGCTGGGGAATCACGACGACTAGCGACTTTGGTGAAATCGTTTACAACATGATCCGCGTGGAACAGATGCGAAAGTCTCCAAACGACCGACGTGAACACTTTAATGACGTGTACGATTTCGATCAGGCGTTTAACAAGAGCTTTCGCATTCAGCCGCCATCGGATTAGAAGTGTATTTCATGGAACAGTGTGTTCATGAGACAGCGTGTTCATGAAACGGGGCAAATCACGCAAGCAGCCAAAGCCGCCACGTTCCGCCGGAACGCGGGCACGGACGACCCATGAAGCCGCCGGCGATCCAACATCAGGTAACAATCGGTCGGCTGGCAACGAACAGTCCACGGAGGGCCAGGTTCAGCGCAAAATAAAACGCAGCCGACCATTATTGCTGGCAAGCTGCGTTTTGTTGATCGCTTGGTTTTCGATTCTGTTCGCGTTGGCATGGCATAGCGCCAACTAGCCCGCATTTCTCACACATTTGTAGGCCGGAACGAGCAAACGCGGACTCTTCCGGAACTTCGGTCGCTGCATTGCGGCTATTCTCGCGAACACAGAATCAACGGGGAAAACTGCGTTTGCGCTGTTCCGGCAAGGCTTTGCGACCTCGTTC
>CBDUAB010000964.1:0-2479 GCA_965365045.1 uncultured Planctomycetales bacterium | reverse complement strand
CGTTTACTTACCGCTGGACACATCCCGACCCGGATATGGATCAACTGCAAAAAGAAGTGGCAAAGCTTATCGAGGAGGATGCCCTAATAGAGGAGGACACAGCGGTAACTTTCTACCGAGTGCTCGAGCTAGCCAGCGGCCGAGAACCTGTCGGCGTTACCTGTTCGCTCCCCGCGGATCGCGAGCGTGCTCCGCGAATGACCGAATCGTGGTTTTGCTGAGCGGAGCCGACCGAGGGTCAGTTGGACCCTCTCAAGAAAGCCAAAGGCGGCGATTTGAGCTGCGAATTCTAAACTTCAAAAACCGTAACGACTGTAGTCATACAATCCTGAGGAGAAAACCTATGAAAATGCGACACGGTTTCGCCGTAACGATGTTTTCCCTATTGGTTGCGTCATCCGCCAACGGCCAGATAGTCAGCGGAATCATGACCGTCACTGGCGCGGAAATGCACTGATGAGCAGGTGTGGCGCGTGATGCCACCGCACGTCTGTATGACGTGGACGAAGATACGGTTGCTTTTACAAAACTTGAACAGACGAAGAAGTACGATCAGGGTACGGTCGCGTTTAGAGCACGGAAAGGCAAGTTGATCGATCTTGATAAACTGCACGAGAGTATCTGGGCGACGAGGCTATCCGGTGGAACGAATAGTGGCGTGGTGACGCTTGAAGTGACAGCGATCGGTGAAGTCGTCGCAACACAAGGCGAAGTCACGTTGAAGGTTTCCGGTTCGGATTCAGAATTCGTGTTACTGAATCATGCGGATGAAGAATACGCGGCTGCACTGGATGAATTGCAAACTGCCACGCGTCGCAGCCCGATTTTCCGTGTCAGCGGACAAATTGACGACTATACGGGACGTTGGCCCGATGTCTTGAAGGAGCAGCCGACGAATCCTCGACGGATCTTGGTAACAAGTTTTGAAGTCATGGAGTAACCGTGAAGCCCCAGCGCGAACAAGAAGTGGAAGCGAAAAGCCAGGCTACCACGTATGCCGGCGCCCTGATTGGAGTCGCGGCGACCGTACCGAACTGAACGGCCGCCGGTATTCTTGCTCTGCTCGGGTTAGCAGGCGGTACAGCAGCGTCGGTTGCAAGTTGGTTGTCACCGGTCTTGATCGGGCTGACCACCGTGGTTCTCGGTAGAGCGCACTACATGCTTTATATCCTGAAGCGCGGCAATCGGTTCAGCATGACAATGACGTGGCTCGCTACGGTGTTCGTCGTCGGGTTTTGGACATGGCAATGGGTCCTCGGTGGCGGCTAGTGTTTCCCAATACATTAGAATTGGTTGGATACCAGTGATGAACGGCCGCTTTGACACTTTTGACGATGGACGGGACGGAGCTACGCCGCTCGTGCTGCGCGAGATATCACGGCGCTACGGCACACCGACTTATGCTTTTGACGTACAGCGTCTCAGAGAGCAGGCCGAAAAACTCACGAGCGGCCTGCCGGCAGAGATTGAAACCTTCTATTCCTTGAAGGCCAACGCTTCATTGGGAATTTGTGATGTTTTCGCGGAGTGTGGCATCGGAGCCGACGTAGCTTCGGCCGGCGAGTTGGCGACGGCTATCGAAGCAGGCTTTCCGGCCGATCGGATTTTCGTTGCCGGGCCGTTCAAATCACCCGAGACGATCGCGCAATTGCGAGGTCTTCCCGCGGCTGTTGTTTCCGTCGATTCGCTGAGCGAACTAGAACGGCTTTCCGATGAGCGGTTGACAAATCGCGCCGTGCTACGCTTGCGTCCGGACTTTGGTTCGTGTGCTGTCGTGCCCGCTGGCAGCGAGTCTCGTTTCGGTTTTACCTGGGAGGAACTAGATCGCTGCCGTGATTGTTTGTCATCGTGCGAACTAGAAGTGATCGGTTTTCACGTATATGCCGGCTCACAAGTACTTGACGCCCACAAGCTGAACGAGCATCTGCGCCGCTCACTGGATTTGTCATTTCGTGCGGCCGACTCGTTGGGCATAACACCGACCTTCATCAACCTAGGTGGAGGATTTGGAATTCCCTACGGAGACGACGCAGAACTCGCTCTGGCTCACGTCAGCGAGGAACTTGCCAAATTGGTTGACCGTGCGGCGCCCGTCCGCTTGGCGCTTGAACTCGGACGTTACTTGGTTGCCGAAGCTGGCTGGTATTTGACCTCAGTACTTGGGCATCAAACATTTCAAGGACGCCCAGCCGTTGTCGTTGATGGAGGTGTCCATCAGCGGGCGGACATGTGCGGTGTTGGCTTGCGCTCGAACGCGAATCCGCCGCTTGTGCTCGATGCCACGAGTTCATCACTCATACCCACCGACGTGTTGGGATGCCTGAGCCTACCCGAAGACGTGATGATCGAGGCCAGTCCATTACCTCCCCTGTCGCCCGGCGACGTGCTGGCATTTCCCAATGCGGGTGCGTATGGTCTGTGGTCATCGCCCGCGCTGTTTCATGGCAGTCCCTTGCCGGCCGAAGTCGCGTTCGACGGA
>CBDUAB010000963.1:0-2483 GCA_965365045.1 uncultured Planctomycetales bacterium | reverse complement strand
ACGGATTTCCGGAGAAGGAATTTACTCGCTGACCGAAAACGGCATTAACGTGCCGTTCATAGTGAATTGTCCGGCGCTGGTGCCTGGTGGTCGCGAAAGCGACGACTTGATCGATGCCAGCGATATCCTGCCAACGCTGGCTGGACTGGCCGGAGCGAAACTCCCGACGGGCGTGACCATCGACGGTCAATCGTTAAGTTCACCTAGGCGAACTTTGTGATCCCGGGCCGGGCAATCACCACTTCCGGAGCGGAACCCCAGGCATACTTGTCCGGCGACAAATCCTGCTTTGAGTTCATTGCCTGATCCCACGTGATTTCCTGCCCCGTATAAGTTGCCATGCGTCCCATGATCGCCAACATCGTACTCCTAGCCATGTAGACACCGTTGTTCAAAGGGTTGCCGGCGCGAATGCCCGCGAACAACTCGTCGTGCTCGACCTGATACATGTTCTTGACCTTCTGATCGAATCGCCAGGTCGTGTTTCCCTCAATCTCCAGCCGGCTTTCGGAAACTTCGGCGCGGCCTTTGGATCCGACGGCATAACCACCGATGCTGTTCTTACAGCCGCTCTGCTGACGGCAGTTACTAAACAACCTCGCACCGCTTTCGTATTCGTAGGTCACGCTGTGGTGATCGTAGATGTTCCCAAACATGGCCTCGGTTCGGACTTGCCGACCACCCAGACCCATTGCCTTTACCGGATAGCCGCCCATCACCCACGCACACACATCCAAATAATGCACGTGTTGTTCTACGTTGAAATCTCCTGACAGCCATGTGAAGTAATACCAGTTGCGCATCTGCCAGTGCATGTCCGTCCAGTCCTCCTTGCGCGGCTTGACCCAGATCGATCCCCGGTAGTCATTGGCGACAACCGTATGAATGTCACCGATCGCACCGTCATGCAGACGGCTCACAGTTTCCTTAAAGCCGCCGTCATAGCGAAGACAAAGACCAGAGACGACGGATAGGTTTTTACGTTTCGCTTCCGCGCAGGATTCCAAAACGGACCGCACGCCCGGCGCATCAACGGCGACCGGCTTCTCGGCAAACACATGTTTACCCGCTTCGATGGCCGCTTTGAGGTGAATGGGCCGGAATTGCGGCGGAGTTGTCAAAAGCACAACGTCCACATCGGATGCCAGCACATTCTTGTAAGCATCAAAGCCGACGAACTGTTGTTCTGGTGGGACATCGACCTTGCCAGCTAGCTCTTCAATTCCGGCGAGCGATTTCAAACTCAACTGCAATCGATCCTCGAACGCATCGCCCATCGCAACGAGCTTCACGTTGTCATCGGCCTGCAACGCCTGACCCGCCGCACCGGTGCCTCGTCCGCCACAACCGATCAGGCCGACTCGCAATACATCGTCGCCGCCGGCGTGAACGGTACTCGGAAAGGCACGTGTTGCCGTGCCAACCGTGGCACTCCCAGCCGCAATCGATAGCGACGTTCCGATAAACTGTCGGCGAGTGGAATCCTGATTTGCGCTGTCTGGACTAGTGTTGCCGTTTGTCGTCTCGTTCATCGGCTTTCCTGTCGTTTGAAGATCTTGCGTCCGATAGGAAGAATCATTCTAAAGACTTGGTGTTTGACTGGGAAGATTCCAGTGGCCGGATCTCAAGGTTGCGAAAGTAGATCTCATTCCTTTCGTTTTCCAACAGTATGTGCCCTGCTGTTGGAAACACGTCGTAACACTCGTTGACCGTCGTCCCGTTGATCTTGATCGTGATTGTGCCGCCGTGGCAGATGCACTCAACTTTCGTCCATTCTCCCAGCGGGTTGGCGACATCGTTTTTTCCCCGCGTGTCAAGAAGTTCTTTGAAGCCTGCCGAGTGATTCGACCACCAGAACTGCTTGCCGGAATAGACAGCTTTGGTGCCGCCTTTTTGCCACCGAGTGCGTCCGTCATCCGCGATTCTCGTATCGCTGGTAACCGTGACTGGAATAACGGTGTCGTCCTTATCTTTGCCGCGAATCACGATGATATCGCCTTCACAGCCTTGTGCGAGCTGGCATTCGATCGAGGCCATCCAAATCCCACGTGCGTTTCCATGGGGCCCGGTTGCGTGGAGCAGAATTCCGGAATTCCTCACATACTTTGAGCCGTCCGTCCGTTTTCCCCACTTGTATTCAACGCTTAGATGGTAGTCCCTGTAGGAATCGATCGTTGCAACGTATCCCATTCCGCGACCGCCGATGTGGATCATACCGTCGGCGACACGATAGTCGGACTGCGGATCTTCGTACTTTGTGTCCTGAAGCCACTTGGTAAAGCCGCTCAAGTCGTGTCCATTGAAGGGACGGATGATCTTGTCGACGGGCGAGATAACGTCCTTTGCTGCGTCGCCGTCACATTGAGCTTCGCACTGCCCGTAGCACGCCACCACGGCAACCAGACTCGCAATCAGCCATTTGAATCGGATTTGACGAGCCATTGCTGCCATCTCACCTTGCGTGTTGGAATTGTCGTAGCTTC
>CBDUAB010000962.1:0-2485 GCA_965365045.1 uncultured Planctomycetales bacterium | reverse complement strand
TGACATGGCCCGGTGGCGCCGCGCAGAGAGTCGAGGATGTGCCGGCGGGATCGTTGGTCCATGGTGTACCTGGTCGAGTCACGCGGCGAGTCGACTTTCGTTGATAGTCACGAGATATCCGTGAAAATCCTGTTTATCAATCAGCAGTTTCAGACGTCCGTGGGATGTTCGATTATTCGTGGCTACGAGTTTGTTCGATGCTTACAGCGGTTCGGGCACGACGTCTCGGTCTTGTGCTCGGGAATCGCCACTGAAGAAGCCCTTGCGCTTAAACGAGGGCAGGTGTTTAGCACGACGGAGATTGATGGTATCCACTGCACGAGTGTGGCTGCTGGTTGGGGAAGTCCAATTGCGATCACGAAGATACATCCTTATCGCCGGATGCTTGGTTTTTTGAACTTCGCTCGCGTGGCGGCCAAAATCGGAAAAACACTTCCGCCACCCGATGTCGTATACGCCAGTAGTCCGCCGTTACCAGTTGGTCTTGCCGGCCGTCGTTTGGCGCGTCATTTTCGTGTCCCATTTGTTTTCGAAGTGCGGGATCCCTGGCCACAGGCACTCATCGATCTGGGTGCGCTGCGGAATCGAGTTGGGATCGCTTGGATGCGAAGGATGGAACAAAGAATCTATGCAAGTGCGGATCACTTCGTGGCGCTTTCGCCAGGCATCAAGCAAGCCATCCTTGCACCCGGCGACAAAACGAAGTTTATTGACGAGCGCCAAGTTACGGTCGTGCCGAATGCCTCCGATTTGCAGCTCTTTGACCCGCGCATGGATCGCACATTAGGGCGAGCCAAGTTAGGATTGAACGACGAGTTCGCTGTGATCTACTTTGGTGCAATGGGAATGGCGAATGGACTTGATTACTTGCTCGACGCAGCCAAAATCTTGAAGCAACGTGGAAATCGACGTGTAAAATTCCTGATGGTGGGAACTGGTGGAGGACGAAATCATTTGGAAGAGCGTATTCGGCGGGAGGAACTTGATAACGTAAGACTATCGAATCCCGTGCCGCGGACGGAATTGCCGGAGTTGGTATCCGCGTGCGACGTTTGCCTTACGATTATTCGTCCCTCAACGTCGAATCCCACTTGGTCTCCAAACAAACTGTTTGATTCGCTTGCTGCCGGAAGGCCGGTTGTCGCTAATGTCGAAGGCTGGATCGCAGAGTTGATTGAACGCAACGAATGTGGCCGTGTAACGAATCCACATGCGCCACAGAGCCTGGCCAACGCGTTGGAAGACTTGGCGGATGACCCGACTCTCTGTCAACTTCTAGGGCGCAATGCCCGGCGGCTTGCGGAGAACAATTTCTCTCGCGAAAAGCTTGCCAAACAACTCGAAGGCGCATTGCAGCAATCCTGCTCTCGCTCTGAGTTTGTTGATGTACCCATCCGAGTCGAGAATTCGAACGCGGAAAGGTGTCTAGCGCCGTCCACACCGATTCCAGGCGATCAAACGTGACAGCAATGCGCTGCCTCATCATTTTCGGAACTCGGCCCGAGGCAATCAAACTAGCGCCGCTCGTCCACGCTTGCCAAGCACAGCCGGAGTTTGAGACGGTCATTTGCGTGACAGGCCAACATCGAGAGATGCTTCGCCAAGTCACTGATTACTTTGGCATTTCGCCGGACATCGATTTGGAATTGATGCGTCCTGACCAGACGTTAGCGGCGCTGACGGCAGGATGCGTTGAGGGAATTGATAAAACATTGGTTGACGTACGGCCCCACTGTGTTGTGGCCCAAGGTGACACGACAACCGTCATGGCTTCGTCGCTGACGGCGTTCTATCGGCGAATCCCCTTTGTTCACGTCGAAGCCGGCTTAAGGACCGGCGACTTGATGTCGCCTTGGCCCGAAGAACTAAATCGACGGATCACCAGTCTGACGACAAACCTGCACTGCGCCCCCACACGACGATCGGCCGACAATCTACTCGCCGAAGGCGTGCCATCGGATTCAGTTCATGTGACCGGCAATACGGTTATCGATGCGCTGCTGTGGACGCGAAATCGGGAAAAAGAGAACCAAACGTATTGGTCGAAAAAACATGGTTTTCTCGGCAATCGGCGCATGGTCTTGATCACGGGCCACCGTCGTGAAAACTTTGGAATGGGTTTTCAGAATATTTGCGCCGCCATTGCCAAGTTGGCGAAGGGTTTTCCGGATGCGGCTTTCGTCTACCCGGTTCATTTGAATCCGCAGGTTCAAGAACCGGTAAACGCCATCTTGGGAGATTGTAAAAACGTTTATTTGCTCGAACCGGCACCGTATCCCGAGTTCGTTTGGCTCATGGACCGCAGTTTCTTAATCTTGAGTGATTCCGGTGGAGTCCAGGAAGAAGCACCGTCGCTTCGCAAGCCGGTGCTCGTGATGCGAGACACAACTGAACGTCCTGAAGCGGTTGACGCAGGTGCCGTTGAGCTCGTCGGGACCGATATTGACCGCATAGTTGACCGCGTACGAACCTTGTTGACGGACAC
>CBDUAB010000961.1:0-2486 GCA_965365045.1 uncultured Planctomycetales bacterium | reverse complement strand
GAGCGGCCAAGGCCCTTCGGTCCCGGGCGGGGAATGGGGGTCACCGTGATGGACGGATCCTTGTAAAACTTCTTGAACCGCCGATCCAAATCGTCGCGAAGTTCATCCGTGGTCCGACCGGCAGCTGGTACGCGGCCAATCAAGGGCAGTGTGATCGTGCCATCGGGTTGAACCTCGAGATTGCGTACGACACCGTCGACGAACTCCGCCAGTTCTCGTTTTTTTTCATAATTCGCATTGGACGTTGATTCCACGTGTACGATATCGCCAGGCGTGAGCCTGTACGGTTTGGAATCTGTTTCCCGCGTTAACCGATATGAGAGTTCAAGCTGGTCATCAACCCGCAGCATGTATTTCGCAACGTGCGGAAGTCGTGACGGGCCGATGTACTCTCCCTGTGCAAAAAGCTCCCAGGGAATCGGGCCGCGGGCAGTCCAACCCGGCTCGCCACATTGACGACATTGAGCACTATCAACTCCGCTGATGATGTTGGGGAGCCCAGTCTGAATTGCTCGGCCACAACGGCACTGACGGCTCTGGCTGCACTCGCAGGGAACGGACTGGCAACTACAACCATCCGCGTAGCTGTGCGCATGCAGACCACTTAACATGACAACGAAGGCAAGGCTGATCTTGGTGGCTGCTCGTTTCATATAGGTCCAGGCGCGAGTTATTTGGCGTGTTGATGTTGCGGGCGTTGGTTTAAAAAGGTGCTGTGACAAACTCGTTGTTATCGGAGCTACTAATTCGGCAGAGGTGATCATCGTGTCATCAAAGGGAAACGTTGTTGGTGCGGTGCCGGCAAGAGATTAAGTGGATTCACCTGTCGTGACATATTTGCGTTATTGTTCATCATCGGCGCTGGTGGACCAATCGTTCCGCTGTACTCCTCAGGTGACATCCATTGGACTTGGAGTCGCTGCGCCAACATTTCTGGCGTCGTTTGATTTGGCGCTACGTCAAGTGGCGGCAGGGCTTCACCGCCATTCAGCCGGCGGTTTACGGCGGTGAGGTTCTTGACCAGTTCGGGGGTTGGCCGAATCGTCAAGGCATGCTGCAGAACATTTGTTGCTTGCTCAAGCTTTCCGGCTCGCGCAAGTAAAACTCCGAGTTCATTCGAGGCGGCGCTGTTGGATTGATCCACGACCAGTGCCGCTTGGTAAAAGGCAAGTGGCTTGGGACCGCTCAACTTTGACTGCGACTTGGCGGCCATCGCCGTTTCAGCGCGACCCATGGCATACAGTGCTTCGGACGCCGTCGGTTCTCGGTTGCCCGCGAGTGCCAATTGGTCGCTGGCATATTCGTAATATCGTTGCATGGCAACGAAGGGTGTCAGATCTTCGATCGATGTGTTTTTCAGCACCGCCGTCTGGTGGCCCGCAACCAAGCCTTCCAATTGCAGGTCAATGTCGTAGTCCGTCCTGTGCGTAACAAAATCGCCGGCTTCGCGCAGGGCGCGAAGGCCATTAGCTAAAGCGCGCGTATGAAATCGTTTGCCGAGCTGCGCGTCATACGACTGCGCGATTAGTTGCAAAACGCCCAGGAACTCTTGCCGAGCCGAATACAACGCACCTCGTTCTGCTAGTCTTTTGCCTGTTTTCAGCATTTTGCGAGCGCGCCTCTGAATCTCGAGAGGCACTCGCAGCCGTGCGAGTGACTGTTGGGGGATGTTCCGCATGGCCGTTGAATTGGTTTCAGCGGTCCAAATGTCGCCACGTGGCCCGTCATCAGTTGGCGTTCCAGGCACAGCATAAGAATTCGATCCAACTGAATCAGCCACACCAGACTGTTGACCGGTCGCCGTTGAAAGCGAAGCCGACCTGTCTGCGACAACGCGGGTAGGTCCACGATTGATTTGCGGGCGAATCTTGAAGCTTGGCAGCGCGCCGTTGTTCGTCGCACGCGGCAACACCCGGCTCACTGGAAGTTTTCGAGTCGCCGGGTTCGAAGGATTGTGAGCCCGCGGCGCATCGTGGATGCGGGGCGCTTGATCCGTTGGAACGAAACTCGGCATCGGCGGCGGCGGCAGTAGGCGGCCTTGAGCACCGTCAACTTCGCCGTCGGTAATCGCTAGCATCAGGCTAAAGGCTAGGAATGCAGCCGAGCTAGCAAGGCATTTGAACGATTGTGTCCACTGAGTCATTCTGACTTTCCATAGTCTTGAACGGGTGCGTCCACCCGTACGATGGGGACGAGATATTCCACACAGGAGGCATCGTCTGGCTGTATGGTCTGCGCTAAGCAAAACGGCTTGATCGGATCAATCCAGTAATATGGAAAGAACACGAAGGTGTTAGAATCCGAAAAGACATCGCAGACCAAAGACACAGCCGCTAGTTCGCCGTTGTATCGAATCGTTACAACCGGTGAATTCTACCCAAGTTCAATTGGGTGAGAATTGCGCAGCAGCTATGATGAAAGAAATGATGCCTTAGGAAGTGTAGAGAAACGACTTGTGGTGCAGGCGTCCCGCCTGCCCGCAGCAG
>CBDUAB010000960.1:0-2487 GCA_965365045.1 uncultured Planctomycetales bacterium | reverse complement strand
AAAAAACAAACAATTGCGTTTTCCTTGATCGTTCTGTTGCCGCTGGCTCTGGTGACGTGGTTCGGCCTGCGCCTCGCACGGAACGAGCAAACGGTGCTGCGCGAGCGGTTCCGGGCGCTGACGGCCGAACAATTGCAGGAATACGACCGCTTCATCGCGGCGTACGTTCAGCGTCAACGGCGTGAGATGTTACGCATCACGAGTGTCGTCGACACTGACCCCAATAGACTGAGAGCCATCATTCGCCAGGAGCCACTCGTTCGACAACTGTTCGTCCTGACGAGCGACGGATTGATCGTCTATCCACATCCCGATGACCAACTGAACCAAAGAGAACGTGAATTCCTGGCACGTACCGAACAACTGATCGGCGACCGTGATCTTGTCGGTTCAGCTACGACACCACAGGATGTGAAAGCGGTGCCCGGGACTGGTGGTCCAATAAATAGAGCCCATACGTTCCAAAAAACAATCTCCTCACGGCCCAGCCGTTCCACAAAATCGGAAGGAATTTCAGCGCAACTACAGGGTTCGTCGGATGATACGCACGGATGGTATCTTTGGTATTGGGGCCGCGGCCTGAATCTGATTTTTTGGCGTCGCAACTTCGACCATGGTCTGATTTGCGTCGAGCTGGACCGTGCCCGTTGGATCGCCGATCTGATCGGCGAGCTTCCAGACACAAGTGTGGATGAATCGTGGAACCGGTCAAACCAGGTCCGGCTCGTCAATTCAAGCGGAAATACGCTCTACCAATGGGGAAATCTCGATCCTGCGGAAAACCAGCAACCGTTCACCGAATTAGCGCTGGCGCCACCATTGTCCGCTTGGCGATTGAATTACTTCCTCCATGATGAAAGCGTGACGTTGGGCAGTACGCGTTTCAATATCTTTTCAGCGCTCGCCGTGATCTCGCTGGCCATGTTAGGATTAGCGGTCTACTTTTTTCGCGAATACACACGCGATATGCGCGAAGCGCAACAACGTGTGAGCTTCGTCAACCAAGTATCGCACGAGCTAAAAACACCGTTAACCAATATCCGCATGTACGCTGACTTGCTCGAAGCGGACCTAAACTTGATGGCGGTCGAAGAAAGCGAGTCCCCCAAGCAGCGTCTCAACGTGATTCAACGGGAAAGCCAACGACTTAGCCGTTTGATCGGCAATGTACTGACGTTTGCCAAACGCAGCCGTAATACCCTGCAATTGAGACCACGGCCCGGGTGCATTGACGACATCATCCAACGCGTGCTTGCTCAATTCGCGCCGACGCTCAACGAGCGTGGCATTGAAGTCGAGTTGGATCAGAATGCGCCCAACCAGGTTGATGTTGATGCCGACACGTTGGAGCAAATCCTCGGCAATCTCATCAGCAATGTCGAAAAGTACGCCGCTGACGGCAAGCTGCTGCGCATCTCTTCACAAAACTCGGCAGACCGTACTATCATCGAGGTCGTCGATGCCGGGCCTGGAATCCCCACGAAACGGCATGACCAGATATTTCAACCATTCCAACGGTCGAGCGGCCGTTTAGAAGACACTGCCGGCACGGGTATCGGTTTGACAATCGCGCGGCAACTCGCGCGCCTGCATGGCGGTGAGCTTGAACTGGTTGAGGGCGGTGGTGGTGCCACGTTTCGCCTTGAACTGGCGACGCCCTCCACGAAAGAAGGAGCACCAGATTGAAAGTGCTCATTGCCGAAGACGACCGTATCACCCGCGCGGGGCTTGTGGACATTCTTCGACACGAAGGATACGAAGTCATTGAGGCGGCACACGGCGAGGCCGCTTTGCAAGCTTTTGAGGCGGAATCGCCCGATTTTGTTTGCCTCGATGTGATGATGCCGCGGATGAGCGGCTACGATCTTTGCAAAGCGATACGACAACGCAACTCGGACGTCCCGATAATATTCATCAGTGCCAAGTCCGAGGAAATCGACAAAGTTGTCGGTCTCGAACTCGGTGCGGATGACTTTATCGTCAAGCCGTTCGGCGTTAAGGAAGTTGTTGCGAGGATCCGCGCCGTGACACGTCGCTGTCGTGCGGCACACACTCAAGCGGCGGAAGCGCCGTTCGTCATGGGCGATTTGCAGGTGTTTCCCGATGAACTACGGGCGCTGCGAGGTAGCCAGGTAATCGATCTCAGCTTGCGAGACGTATACATTCTGCAGCTGCTCTACAGCCATCGGGGGCAAGTTGTAAATCGTCCAACATTGTTCCGCGAGTGCTGGGGGCTGAGCTATTTGTCCAACAGCCGGACTTTGGATCAACAGATTTCTCAGTTACGCAAACGTATTGAGATCGATTCCAAGAACCCCTGCATCATCCGCACCGTCCACGGGGCCGGCTATCGATTCGAATGATCGTCATGCGTACAACCAGCTAAAACGCCGCGAAAATGCCTTTCCTTGCTTTCCTAGTCGCCACAAATTAACTGATAGGAAATTTGATTTCCGCTGGGAGTTTACTGGGAAACAACAGGGAAAT
>CBDUAB010000959.1:0-2491 GCA_965365045.1 uncultured Planctomycetales bacterium | reverse complement strand
CCCCATCCCACCACTAAAGTCGAGCAATCCCATTTCCTTGGCGACGTCCGTAAACGTGCCGTCGCCGTTGTTGCGGAAAACAACCTTGCGGCCGAAATCGTCGGCGACCAGGATATCATTGTGGCCGTCGCTGTTGACATCACCAGCACAGACGGCCAGCGTCCAGCCGGTGTTCCCTGTTCCAGACTGCGTGGTCACGTCGTCAAACCGCTTGCCACGCACATTGCGGAACAGGCGATTTGGAAGCGCGTTTCGCGAATAGAAAGGGATATCCGGAGCCGCTTCAAAGGCGTTGCCGTTCACTCCGACGTACAAATCAAGATAGCCGTCGTTATCGTAATCCAAAAAACACGCCGATGTGGCGGGCTCCACGAAATCCAATCCCATTTCGGAGGAAATGTCAGTGAACGTGTCGTCGCCGTTGTTGCAATACAGCCGGCTCGGTGCCATATAGCGAGCAACGAACAGGTCCTTATCGCCGTCGTTGTCAACATCCGCGAACAATCCGCTGTGGGCCTGATCCAGGTTGTCGAGCCCCGAGTCGCTGGTCACATCGATGAACGAGACTGGCGACGTTGAATTAGGTCCCGCATTGCGAAAGAGCCGCGAACGTACTCCGTCCGCGAAAAATAGATCGGTGCGGCCGTCGTCGTCGTAATCCACGGCGCAGACACCGCCAGCCGCGTGTTCAATCACGGCGAATTTGAGTCGGATGTTCGGATCGGCGGCGTTCAACGTCGGGTTCCGCTGATGAACAAAGTCGATGCCAATATCGCTCAACACAAGTTTTTCGAATCCTTTCGCTTCGCCCGCCACGCGCACGCCTTCCACCAACTCGTCACGCACGATCCGCCACGTATCGAGACCATCATTACCGGTCACCAAGTCCAACCACCAGCGAAAGAAGAATCGATCCTGAAACAGACGCCCTTCGGAATCGCGACCGTCCAGAATGTATTTAACAGTCAGCTTTGATGCTTTTCCTGGTTCCGTTTCTTCTAACAGATTGATCTTACACTTCACACGATCGATCGCCGTCATGCCCGCCAAATAGGCGGACAATTCCAGCCGCAGCGCCGTCGTGTCACAACTTTCGGAACCATGCTTGCCGAGAGTGCTGAAAACGACATCGCCGATATCTTGTCCACCGTCGAACGACCAACGTCCGCGATTCGGGGATAAGTAGCAATCCGAATACATCGCTAAGATAACGGCGGGGTCATTCAGCTCAAACGCTGTGTCCAGAGCTGCTGCGTAGGTCATGAGAAAATTGTTGATTGTCTTGCCGCAATCAAGAAACGCCGCGTGTTGCTCATCGGCTACTCGCATCCGCTGCAGACCGATTGCGATCGCAATGCTCGCCGCCACGACGACTACAACCATCGCGACACCAAGCCGTTTCAACCGTTGTTTCATCCGGTTACCCTTGGACTGCGACGCCGTCTTGTCGTCTGCTTGTTCCATCTGCTCCGGTAATTTTGCGATCGACATGGTTTATGACCTACGAGGAAAAGAATAACACGGTGCCGAGTCCTCACAATTCATAGAAGCCGGTCCCGTGTCTTCTTTGTTTTCGACGTGTGCGCTGGAGTTACGCGCGTACTCTTGGCTCGGAATGCGACCGCGCGATTCAGAGTGGACGACCATGTCGGCGGCGCGCATCGCGGACACGATGACCGGTGTGATTCCTCCGCCTGGCCGTGTCCATTGTCCGACAAAATAGAGATTCTGAATTGGGCTTTTAATATCTGGGCGGTAACGACCGAGTTGCTGAGGCGACATCTCCCAGCCCAACATCGCCCCGTGATAGTTCAATGTAAAGTGATGAGACGTTTTCGCCGTGGCACTCAAGCAGACTTCCATCTTATCCGTAAAGCCGGGAATCACCCGTTCGATACAGCCCAGCAAAAACTGTTCGACTTGTTGTTTGTGTCCTTGCCAGTCAGTCGTCGCTTCGTAATCGACGTCGGTCACTTTTTGAATCACGATCACGTGGCCACCATTCGGTGCCATCGCCGGTTCGTATAGCGTGGGAACAAATATTTTGCAATCGAAATCGCCGCAGGCCACTCGGTCCGCATCCCACCCACGCCAATAGTAACCGTGGGCTCGCTCCAAGACCTCCGTTGGAATTCCGCGTACGCCGATGTGCGAAAGAAAACACGGGAACGTGGCACGCAACTTGTGAACTTGCGATATGTAGTCCGGGTCGAACTTTTCTTTGCCGACAAGCTTGTCGATCGTCAGTCGCATGTCAGCATTCGACAGCACCGCTCCGGCATTCACCGTGACCTCGCGCCGCATACGTCGTGGTCCGATTTCCAGCGTGACACCGGTGGCTGAATTATTTCGGACGTTGATGTGGCGAACCAACGTCTTCAACAAAACATCGCCGCCCTGTTGCTGAAATCTCTGGGCCAGCTCATCGGCAAAACTTTGTGACCCACCCTTTGGATAATAATTACCCAGGAAGTATGACAGCCGCAGCATC
>CBDUAB010000958.1:0-2492 GCA_965365045.1 uncultured Planctomycetales bacterium | reverse complement strand
AACGCGGGCGAGTTCCTTGTCGTGTTCGCTTCGAACCAAGACACTGACGATTACGTGGATGCGAGCGGAAACCTCCACACGAACTTTCAGCTGAGCTCACAGGGCGAATACCTCGGCCTCGTCGCTGCCGACGGCGCGACGGTCATCAGCGAATTCGCGCCTTCGTTTCCGGTGCAGTCGCCAGACGTTTCCTACGGCCGGGACGAAACAGGCCAACTGCTGTTTTACACTCAGCCAACGCCCGGCGCGCCAAACGCAGGTGGTGTCGCACAAGTTCCTTTTAACCTAATCATCACGGAATTCATGGCCGAAAACCACGGCACGATCGCTGACGAGGACGGGGACTTTCCCGATTGGATCGAAGTTCACAATGCGGGCGAGACGGCTGTGATTCTCGATGGCTGGTATCTCACCGACTCGCCTTGGGACCTCACGCGCTGGGAGTTCCCGCGGATCACACTTGATCCCGGCGGATATGTCCTGGTGTTCGCCTCCGGCAACGACCGCGATGATCGCGACGCAGAGCTACATGCAAACTTTAAACTCAGTTCTGTCGGTGAATACCTGGCACTGATCGACCCGGATGGAATGACGGTCGTTTCCGAGTACGAGTTTGACGCTCAGCAATCCGATGTTTCGTACGGATTGAGCACGGATTTTCGCAGCCAGCGCTTCTTCGATACGCCCACGCCAGGCGATCGAAACACCGAGAATCATCTGGGAGTCGCATACAGTCACGATCACGGGTATTACGAGTTGCCGATCGAGTTGGCATTGACGACGGAAACGGTCGGAGCCGAAATCCGATTTACAATCGATGGCAGTGAACCGTCCGCAACCAGCGGCGTCGCATACACCATGCCGATTACGATCGACCAAACGACGACATTGCGCGCGGCTGCGTTCTTGCCGGGTGAAACATCAACTGTATTCACGCAGACGTACATCTTTGTGGATGACGTTTTGACTCAGACCGGTGACGGCTTTCCCGTGACATGGGGATTCCTGTCGGACTACGAAATGGACGCAGATGTCGTGAATGATCCGGTTTATCATGACAGCTTGATCGAAGGCCTGCAGGCTATTCCGACCATCTCGATCGTGGCCGATCAGGACGATCTATTCAGTATCCAAGACGGAATTTACACAAATCCAATGTTCACTGGTCCTGATTGGACGCGCGCTGTTTCGTTCGAGTTGATCGATCACGAGGGTCGACCTGGTCTGCAGGCGAACGCAGGTTTGTCGATTGAACCGAACGTCGGATCGGTGCGGCCGCCGGATTCGCCCAAGCTGCCGTTGCGGCTTACGTTTGACGAAGCGTATGGGCCCAGCACGATTTCGTTTCCCAGTTTTGCCGGATCAACGACCGGATCCGTTGACGGCCTTGTGATGCACGCGGGCTACGAAGATTCCTGGCTCCATCCCGACGGTCAATTACGCGGCAGCGCCCAGTACACGCGGGATCAGTGGCTGCGCAACACACAGGCAGCGATGGGACAGCCGGCATTGGACGGCGGATTCGTCCATTTGTACATCAATGGCCTCTACTGGGGACTCTACAACGCCGACGAAGCGCCCACCGCTTATGTCGTGGCGCAGCATCTTGGAGGTGACGCTGCCGAGTACGATGTGTTGACTCAATCCGACGTCATTGCCGGCGATCGCCACGCTTGGGACACTTTAATCGGGCTGGCAAGCGGCGACGTGTCGAATGCGGCTCAGTACGACGCGGTCCAACAATATCTGGATATCGAAAACCTGATCGATTTTGTCATTCTGGATAACTACGCGGGCAACCAAGCAGATTCCCAGATTGGCTGGTATACCGCGAGACGCCGCGCCGAAGGAGAGGGATTCCAGTTTTTTGCCTGGGATGGCGAAGCCATTTTCGACGTTTCTTGTTGCGATGCAACGGCCGCACGGGCTGCTGGTGTCGATGCAACGCCACGGGACCTGTTTGACCGACTGATTGAAAGCGAACCATTTCGGCAATCGTTTGCCGACCGTTTGCAGTTCCATTTGTATAACGGTGGTGCGCTGGCACCCGAGTCGGCGGCGGAACGATTTAATTCGTACGACGTCGCTGCGCCTCTGGTCGCCGAGTCGGCACGATGGGGTGACTATCGTCGCGACGGACATAGTTTCGAGACCGGTCCGTTCGAATTGATGACGACCCACGATCAATGGCAAGCCGAACGGGATCGATTGCTGGCTGATTTCTTTCCCGAGACAAGCCAAGCGGTCGTGGATCGTTTTCGAGCGGAGGGATTATATCCCAATATCGATGCGCCGCAGTTTGATCAACATGGAGGGGTCGTGCCGGTGGGTTATGAAGTGGGCATCGGGGCATCTGCTGGCACGATCTATTACTCGTTGGACGGTACTGATCCGCGACTGCCGGATGGGAACATCTCAATTTCGGCAAAGCAATACAACGCGGCGATACCGATCGACGTGAGCACCCAAATCTCGACACGTGCCCGTGCGGG
>CBDUAB010000957.1:0-2493 GCA_965365045.1 uncultured Planctomycetales bacterium | reverse complement strand
ACAGCCACAATCCGCTAACTTGATCACGCTCGGCTCGCGTGACCCACCCCAAAAACCGTTCACAGCGTTACCGTACTCGGCAGAGATTGTGACTGAGCAACCAAGCTCTTACCTGTACGTAAGCGCTTTGTCCGAAATATCCTTGCGGCACCAGGCGCCGTCCCAGCGGATGCACTTAACGGCCTTGTACGCTTGCAGTTTGGCCGACGAAATCGAATTGCCCAGCGCCGTCACGCCCAGCACCCGCCCACCGTTGGTGACGACGGCTCCATTGGAGGTCGCCGTGCCTGCATGGAACACTTTGACATCGGGCAGCGCCGCGGCGTCCTCGAGTCCACGTATCGGCAGGCCGCGTTCGTAGCTGCCAGGATAGCCGCTACTGGCCATCACCACGCAGATCGCCGGGCGCGGGTCCCATTCGAGCGGCGCGAGCTCTTCCAAGCGACCGTCAATCGTCGCTTCCAGAACGTCAAGCAAATCGCTCTTGAGCCGCATCAGCAATGGCTGGCATTCGGGATCCCCAAAGCGGACGTTGAATTCCAGTACCTTGGGACCTTGGTTGGTGACCATCAACCCGGCGTACAAAACACCACGAAATGGGTTGCGACCACGTTTCATGGCGTGAACCGTCGGCACAAGCACGCGTTCTTCGACATAGGACGACATCGCGTCATCAACCAACGGCGTTGGGCAGTAAGCGCCCATTCCCCCAGTATTCGGACCTCGATCGCCGTCATGGGCCGGTTTGTGATCTTGAGCCGCCGGCAGCGTCAGGATTGTGCGACCGTCGGTAATTGCCAGCACACTAGCTTCGTCGCCGTCGAGGCGTTCTTCCACCAAGATACGAGTGCCGGCATTTCCAAATTCCCGATCGACGACAATCCGCCGGATCGCGTCGAGCGCATGATCGCGCTTGTGACACACGATGACGCCTTTACCGGCCGCCAGGCCATCCGCCTTGACGACCCACGGGACGTCTTCGCCGTCGGTCGGATACCGATCTCGAAAAAACCGCTGGGCGCTTTCTGAATCAGAAAAAACGTGGTACTCGGCCGTCGGCACGTCGGCGTGATGCAGCAGCTCTTTGCAAAAAACCTTGCTCGATTCAAGCTGTGCGGCCCCCTTGGTGGGACCAAAGACACGTAGCTTGTCCGCTTGGAAAGCGTCAACGATTCCGTCGGCCAGCGGCGCCTCGGGACCAACCACCGTCAATCCAACGCTGTTTTCCTTGGCAAAGCGGATCAGTCGCTCAAAATCATCCGTGGGGATGTCGATGTTTTCAGCGTCCGCGGCCGTACCGGCGTTGCCGGGAGCGACGAATACGCGCTGGCAACGGGAACTCTGTCCGAGTTTCCAGGCAAGAGCATGTTCGCGGCCACCACTGCCGATCACTAGAAGATTCATTGGGCGTTCCGTTGTCAAGGCGGGGACTATCTGTGGCGGATGCGACACAGAGACTCGCCACGGAGATGGATTAACGTTCCAGGCGAGAATGATTCTAGCGCGTGTCGGGCAAACCGAATAGCACGAATAGCGAATTTGGGTTTTTATGAAGGAAAAGTCGTGATACGATAACGGACTTTGCGGTTGCTGCTTACAGGTGACTAGTTGCGGATGACTAGCAATAAAAATAATGATTTGGTGGAAAGAGTCTCGGATGCGGACCTTCCGGAATTCTGGCCACCGCGCGCTCTAACTTGTTGGGGTGGTTGACAATTCGACGATTCGAATTACAAATTGGGACTCGTGAAAAATATCACAAAGTCCCGGTATTTTTTTCAATAAACGCATAGGGGACAAGGAGTTAGGATGACTCCTGGGGAAATATTCGCTTTGGAGTGCGATGGCCTGGCATCGCTCTGGACTTCTTCGGATTTAAGAACGCCTTCGCAAATGCTTGTGTTTCGAGCGACAAAGGAAATCCCAAGAAACTTAAGGAAAGCGATGCCAGGCCATCGCACCAAAGTACAGTCCAAAACATCACGATGTCGCTAGGATGCGCGGAAGAAGGCGATCCGCGGACCAAGGATCCGTTTCGGGCGACATCCGCGCAACCAGTTAAACGGCACGTTTGAAACATAGGTGAGGAGAAATGGCTGACAAGAAGAAGATGTCGGTCGAAGACATTCTGGCGGCATGTCGAAGTGACGACGAAGGTGGAGGTGCGGAGGCCGAGAAGCCTGATGCCGAGCCAAAACCAGCTTCGGCGGCACCTGGACCATCCGCGGGGAAACCACCGGGTGAGATGAACCCAGCGGATATTCTCGCTGCCGCGCGGAGCCAAAGCGGGGCCGGTGGCGAAGCCGGTAAGGCAAAGAAATCTGTTGCGGCTGCCGGCGGTAAGAAGCCGGGCGAAATGAGCGCCGCCGACATTTTGGCGGCGGCCCGCGGAAGCAAAGACACCGCGGATGCAAAGCCTAAACCGAAATCAGCCACAGCGAAGGCGAAACCGGCCACCAAGTCCGCACCGGCAAAAGGTGCTTCGGCGCCGCG
>CBDUAB010000956.1:0-2494 GCA_965365045.1 uncultured Planctomycetales bacterium | reverse complement strand
TGGGCGTTCGGGTAAAACTCACTTAGCCAGCCGCTTCGAAAATATACATCCACGTCGACGGTCATGGGTTTGGTTTGTGTCGAAGGAGGATAAAAATAGATAATCGGTGTTTCAAGCCGCATCGTGACTTGGGGGTGCCGATATGCAACGGCCTTCATCCGCCTCACCTGTCGCACGCCCAAAACGGGTGCTAACAAGGGCGCCGGCAGTCGATGGACGAAACTCGGCACGGGCTCGTCGTCCGTATTGATCCCAGCGACCGAATGTCCTATATCGTCTTGAAGTTCGGTGAAAGTGCCCCATTCATGAACGATCAATCGGTCGCTGACGTTAGGCGAGGTCGCGGCGAAAGCCCATTTATTTATACCACCAACAACTGCAAGGATGAGAACCGTCAGCACGATCAAGCGCCGTTGGAATAAGAGAAAAAATGTCATGATCCAGCGTCCTTTCGCATGAGAATTCGATTCGAAACAACCTACCTACATGGATAGACGATTAAATCCGCCGAGTTATGAAACAAAAAATAGTCACTACTAACACGGCCCAGCTATTCGTCTACATTAGGTAGGGACAGCGAGAGGCCCGCCAGATTCGGCCTGACTCCGGCGAAGGAACGGCTGACAGCAATCATGAGCACAGACGCGGATCTTGTCGGGCAAGTACGACAAGGCGAGGTTTCGTCATACGAAGCCCTGGTGTGCCGATGGTCCGCGCGAGTCACGGCTTACTTGCGTGCTAAAGTGCACCACGCCGAAGTGGCTGAGGATTTAGCGCAGGAGAGCTTCTTGCGCGCTTATCGCTCATTGGCGACGCTTTCGAATGCGGATAAATTCGGCCCTTGGCTACTGAGTATCGCCCACCGCCTGGCACTTGACTGGCTAAAGGCAAAAGCACGAACCGAAGTTCGCTTTACGGACTTCCAACACGACGATCAGCGTAGCAGCTCACGTGACAATTGGGCGGCGAATGTTGAACAGCCGGACGAAGCTTGTTCACAAACCGAGGAACACGAGATTCTGCTCACACTGGTCGACGAGCTGCCGGAGTCCTTGCGTGAAGTGTTGTTGATTTATTACTACGACGATGTGACGTACAAAGATTTAGCGCTTATGTTGAACGTGTCGACGGCGACCGTAAATGCTCGCCTTACCAAGGCGCGGCGGATGCTGCGCGAGAGAATGTCCGCGACGCGGAGTGATCCATGAACTGTGAAACCGCTCAACATCAACTGTCCGCATGGACCGATGGCGAACTGAGTCCTGATTCAAAGGTTGAGTTGGAGCATCATCTGGCTGAATGCCCTACTTGTCGCGTCTGCGCCGACGAAAACGACTCCATGGATGACCAACTGCGTAGGGCACTGGCGCACGGCCGGTCCGAATCACAGCGGGTGACATTCCGAGTGATGAATCAACTGACGCGGGAGCCAAGGCCATCGATGACTTCGTCCACTTCCATGATGTTACGGACGTCCAGTCGTTGGATATCGTTACTGCTTGCTACAGCCGCCGGTTTTGCACTGGCGTTACTCGTATTGCCCAATAACAATCCCCCCGAGGTTGTGGGCCAAAATCCAGAATTGGCTTTTGCAACCGTGCAAGTTGCCACTGGCCCAATCGAAGTCGCTCCCATTTCGCGGGAGGATCCAGCATTCGTGTTCCCTTCCGATCCGATCGTCACGGTCGGTACTAAGATGCGAACGGGCCCATCGCGCAAATGCGAGCTGAAAACGACGGACGGTACGACGATTCGAATGGATGTGGATACGCAGATTGCCGTGCCTTCGCAGCACGAACTCGTGCTCGAAAAAGGTCGCATGTGGTGCCAAGTTCGGGGAGATAGTCCCGTGATCGAAGTTAAGTCTGGCGGCGTGACCGTGCAAGTGTCCCAGGCTACGTGTGATATCCGAAGTGACGGTCAGCGTACCGAGTTGATAGCTCTGAATGGATCGGTGGCGGTCGTCGGGTCCAAATGGCAAGGAGAGGTAAGATCTGGCAACAAAGTTAGTTTCACCAGTAATGAATTGATAGACGAGACGCCTATTGACAACCCGGTGATCGCCACGCGCTGGGTAAACGATCTATTGTTGCGAAAAGGTAACGATGACCAAGAGCTGCAGTCTCGCGTGCAACAACTCTGGGCGGAGTTCGGGCACTCCAAGGTACAACACCTCTACGAAGACGAACTTCGGTCGCTGGGCGTCGGTTGTGCTCCGCATTTGCTCGCCTTTATCAATTCGCAAGACGCGGAGCATCAGGATCGCTTACGGCGAGAAAAAGCCACCCTTATCTTGTCCGATGTCGCCGATTTCTCCGTCGTCCCGGATCTCGTGGCCTTGTTAGACGATCCAAATTCGCAGGTTCGTTTTCATGTCGCACGGGGGCTTATTCGTCTAACCGGCAGAGATATGGGAATCGCAGCCGAACAGTGGCGGGATTTAACCCTTCAGCAACGACGTTCGGTTCTGACACGCTGGCACGAATGGTTGAAT
>CBDUAB010000955.1:0-2500 GCA_965365045.1 uncultured Planctomycetales bacterium | reverse complement strand
GGGCCGTGCGCGTGCCAGCTTTCGCTCGTCGGTCGAGACGTTTTCGCTGGACAATTGTTGGATGAGCTGTTGGAACTTAGCCACGCTTTGCCTACGGCTAAACTCATCTTCGGCAAGCTTTCTTGCGCGCAACCCCATTAGCTCGCAGTCATGTTTGCCGGCGGCAAATTCGACAATCTGATCTTTGACGGCTTCCGTTTGGCCTGGTTCGACCGACGCGCCGATCTCGGCATCGATAACGAGTTGAAAAACATCTGCCGCCCGCGGCACGACGGCCAAAATGGGAGTACCGGAGGCAAGAATCCCATATATCTTGCTGGGAACCAAACACCCCGCGATCTCAGCGTGCATGGAAACGAAATGCAGATCGGCTGCACTCAGGCTTTGAGCCAACTCCTCGCGGGGTTGGTATGGTAAGAAGCGCACGTTCGTCAGTTTGCGTTCGCCGGCGGTTGCTTCCAAGCGTTCCTTGGATGCGCCGTCTCCGACCAGCATAAAAACGATTTTGTCGCGGTCCTTGAGCTGGGTTGCGACGTCAAGTAACGTGTCGAGTTCCTGAGTCAAGCCAATGTTTCCCGAATACATCACAACGAATTTGTCGTTCACACCTTGATCAATTCGGAAACGGTTGTCATCCTTGACAGGGTACACCTTATCTGTGTCGACCCAGTTCGGAATGCAGACAATCTTTTCAGCGTCGACGCCAGATCGCACTAATCTGTCACGCATGTCGTCGCCCAATACGACAATCTTGTCTGCTTTGGCGTACGCCCATCCCAGCAGATTTCGCACGACCCGCACCAATAGTCCCTCGTGGACTCTTCCCAGGGCCAGAGCAATATCCGGGTAAACGTCTTGCAAGTAGATGACGAGTTTACTGCCACGAATTCGCTTGATGGACGACCCGAGAAGTGCAAGCAGAAAAGGGTCTGTCTCGACGATGACAATGTCATGTTTGGGAATTGTCAGTGATCGCCAGCCCGCGGAGACAAAAAATGTCACCATATTGAGGACTCGGCCGATAAGTGACGTCTTCTTAAAACGTGTATGTCGAGAACGGTAGATCGAGACATTATTTCGTCGTTCAACTCCGGCACCGGCATGTTTCTCGTGTTGCAAGTTGTGATTCGGTTGGCCGGCCAAAACAGAAACGGGCATCGTTTGGGCTAGATCTTCACAAAGCTCGGTAAGCAGTTGTCCGGTCGCTTCGCAGTCGGGCCAGTACGAACGATTCACGAACAGGACCTTGGCTACCGGTGTGGATCGCTCCACGTCTGGTGTCGCATCGGTGCAGAGCCCGGTCGCTTCGCGGGCCGGTATCGCAGCTTCCGCATCGTTTAGCGTGCGTTGATCCATGGTGTCGTTCTGCGAATCCAAGATGGCTACGTCGACAAAATCCGTGACATCGGGATCGTCGCGCGACCAACGATTGTACGGGTCCTGTTTATCCTTGCAGGTCTCGCGGCTAATGCAACGTGTGGCGATCCTGTAGATTCCCATGATAACTGGGAAATGTGTGAATTCGATAAGGCCTGATGATCAGTTTTCGCACTTACCGCGGCGCACGTTTTCGATTGCGCGGGTTGGGTAGAGTCTTCCGGCAGAGAAAGGAATGTGCGTCAATCTTGACTTCGAGGAGCGCATGATCGCGCTCGGTCATTTAGATTTTTTGGGCATGAGACCGAGAACGACGTCGAATGTTCTCGCTTGGCCGTCGCGATAGAGTTTGATTGGATGCCGCGAGCCGGCTGCTTTCCGTTCGACGACGTTCTGCAGATCTCGAGAATCGCGGACGGGAGTGCCCGCGAATTCGACAATGACATCTCGCACGCGTAAACCAGCACTTGCCGCTGCTGCGTTGGTTTGTGTCACAAAGACGCCTGCGACCGAGGGTATTCCCAACTTGATAGCCTCTTTCCGAGTCAGATTTTCAATGTTGACACCCAAGTAAGAACGCCGTACCTCGCCATATTCGTGAAGTTGGCTTAACACCCAGCGTGCATGGTTAATCGGGATGGCAAAACCGATTCCTTGATAACCGCCACTGCTGCTGGCAATTGCGGTGTTGATTCCGATTACTTCACCGTCCAGATTCACCAGCGGCCCGCCCGAGTTTCCCGGATTGATGGCCGCATCAGTTTGCAACAATTTGCCGCGGCGAATCTTGCTAATGCCGCGACCTTTGCCACTAATGATCCCGGCACTGACCGTGGCCTCCAGCTCAAATGGGCTGCCAATGGCAATAACCCAATCTCCCGTTGCGAGCTGGTCGGAGTCACCCAACTTTGCGACAGGCAGGTCTTTTGGAGCGTTCTTGAGACGCAACATTGCCACGTCACTGTCGGCGTCCCGCTTGATGTCCGTCGCCAGGAACTCCTGTCCATCAGCCAGCACGACGATTATTTTATCGGCGCCTTCGATCACATGGCTGTTTGTCAGTACGACGCCCGAGCGTTCGATGATGATTCCCGAGCCGATACTGCTGTCGACGTACCCGTCT
>CBDUAB010000954.1:0-2501 GCA_965365045.1 uncultured Planctomycetales bacterium | reverse complement strand
TGTGCAAACCACCGACGGGGAGCCGATTGCAGCGCTGGCAAATTTTTCGATGCATTATTTCGGCGGGCATCCGGGAATTTCCGCCGACTACTTTGGACTTTTTGCGCGGCGTTTGGCTAAGCAACTGGCACCCGTCAATCCAGAATTTGTTGGCATCATGTCGCAGGGAACAAGTGGCGATGCATGGTGGGGTGACTATGGCGCATCGGCCGACAAGAAACTCTT
The DNA here is from genome assembly GCA_965365045.1 of uncultured Planctomycetales bacterium. Lineage (GTDB taxonomy): Bacteria > Planctomycetota > Planctomycetia > Pirellulales > Pirellulaceae > CBDUAB01. Next base: position 2,276 of record CBDUAB010000954.1, on the reverse strand, counting down.
TCAAGACATTGACCAGTTCACCGACGGGCTCGTCAGGCTGGCTGAACAAGTGTGTGACAAGCTCGATTACCGTTCGGATATTGTGCTCGGCATGGCGGAGCAACGAATGACGTTGAAGCGTCGTACGCCGTCCGCGGAGCGATTGGCTTGGGCTCGGCGAATGCTGCGGATCATGGGAGAACGGCGACCGCAGAATCGCCCCGAAGTTTACGCGCAGCAAGCTGTCTATCTACACGAGCATCCGACGGAAGAGGTTGTTCTACAAGCCATACGTATCGGCGAACTGGGCATCACTGCGTTGCCCAACGAAGTCTACGCGTTGACTGGGTTAAAGCTTAAGGCTCACAGCCCGTTTCCGACGACCTTCAACATCGAGCTTGCCAACGCCGCAAGCGGCTACATTCCGCCACCGGAACAGCACGCTCTGGGCGGTTACACAACCTGGCCTGCTCGTACGGCAGGCCTGGAAGTTCAGTCGGAGCCGAAAATCGTCGAGGCCTCTTTAAAGTTACTGGAGCAGGTCGCGGACCGACCGCGACGCGATTTCCGTGAAGTGGCAACGCCGTACAGCCGCGCTCTGCTGGACTCACAACCCGATGCCTATTGGCGACTGGCGGAAATGTCTGGTCCCACGGCGCTGGATGCCAGCGGGAATGACCAGCAATTGCGCTTCGACGGTTTCGTGGCTTATCATCTGCCCGGCCGCCCCGGTGCCAGTGAAATTGAAAAAGATGAAATTGAAGAAGATGCCACTCGAAACGTCCATAGTCGTCACGCGGTCCAGTTGGCCGGCGGAAAGCTGGTGGCGGATGACATTGGCCTAGACGAAAGTTACACGGTCGAGTTGTCTTTCTATTTGGGTACGCCTGTCGACTTCCGAGATGTTACCGCTTTGCTATTGGCGCGCGGCACGGATCAGCTGGCAATCACGGGCGCCTCCGCTCGGCTGCCGGGTCGATTGGCTAGCGGAGACGTCGTGGGCGAAACTAACATTGTGCCGTTAGTGTGGCATCATCTCGTCTATGTTCGCAACGGTGATTATGTCGAAGTTTATTTGGATGGCCGCGCTGAGACCGAAATCTCAATACGAGTTCCACGTCAGGATGCTTCGCCAAAGCATCTCTGTATCGGTGGTGATGTCGACAACACGGCTAATTTCGAAGGCAAAATCGACGAGTTAAGTGTCTACCGTCGAGCTTTGTCCAAGGATGAAATCCAACGCCATTTTCAAGCTGCTGGTTACAAACTCGCGAAAGCTGCCGATGCGGCCATTGATCCTCCCCCGCTCGATCCCGAGTCGGCATTGCGGCAGATCCATGTGCGCGACGGATACCGGGCGGAATTGGTCGCCGCCGAACCACTGACGCGCGATCCGGTCGCAATTGACTGGGGCTGGGACGGGCGGTTGTGGATCGCGGAAATGGCCGACTATCCGATGGGTATGGATAACCAAGGCGCGCCAGGTGGGCGTGTGCGTTGGCTGGCGGATACCAACGACGACGGAGCGTATGATGAATCGGTTGTCTTTATGGATGGAATCTCCTTTCCCACCGGTGTCATGGTGTGGGGTGACGGCATTCTGGTTACCGCGGCTCCTGAAATTATTTACGCTGAGGATACGGATGGCGATGGTGTCGCCGACCACCGAGAAACTCTCTTCTCCGGTTTTATACAAGGCAATCAGCAACTGCGTGTGAATGGATTGCGGTGGGGGTTGGATCATTGGATTCACTGCGCCAGCGGCGGGCATCATGCTGGCTTCGGTACGGATACTTCGATTCTTTCGGAAAAAACCGGTACGTGGGTGCCGTTGGGAAGTCGCGACATGCGGTTTCAGCCAGAGACGGGACAAATCGAACCGCTGTCCGGGCCGTCTCAGTTTGGCAGGGTGCGCGATGATTGGGGAAACTGGTTTGGCGTGCAGAACAGCCAACCATTATGGCATTACGTTGTGGCTGACAGGTACTTGCGCCGCAGTACGCACGTTGCCCTGCCTGATCCCCGTCGTCAAGTGCGCGTACCGCGCATGCCACGCGTCTATTCGGCCAAGCCGGCTCGATGCTGGCGATGGGCCGCCTCGCGATGCTAGCGTTAGGCGCGCGCGTGAAAATCGGACAAGAAGATGGGACGTGGACATGACCTATGACTACATTATCGTCGGCGCCGGCTCGGCCGGTTGCGTGCTGGCCAACCGCTTGAGCGAGCGAGCGACCAACAAGGTCCTGTTGCTCGAGGCCGGCGGTCGCGACAACAAGCCGCTGATCCATATCCCCGCC
>CBDUAB010000953.1:0-2501 GCA_965365045.1 uncultured Planctomycetales bacterium | reverse complement strand
AATGATGATGGATCATTCGCTCGCGAGTCTCGTCACGCAGGAGCGTGACGACTACTTTGGACGATTTTTTCACAGCCTCGGAATGAAACGGTCAAAATCGGCGTACATCGTTATTGACCGACTGGATCATTGACCGACTGGCCGACGAATGTCTCTCAACTATTAGATTTAGGTTGCTCAATTCTCTAATTTTCTTGATCTTCTGGCCCTCGCTCAGGCTGTTTTCATGATTAATCCTCTTTATTTACCCGAAATCCGCGAGATGCTGGCCGAGAACGACACGGTCGGACTCAAGGAATTCTGCGAAGCCCTCCACCCGGCTCGCACGGCCGACTTCATGGAAGGCCTCACGGCGCAGGAGGCGTGGCAGGTTCTGAGCAACGCCGATTTGGGTCAGCGGGCAGAAGTTTTCAACTACTTCGAGCCAACGCTCCGGACCGAGATTATCGAGCAGATGGATCGTCAACAGGTCGCCGAGCTTGTGTCGGAACTGGCACCGGACGATCGTGTTGACTTGTTGAATGCAGCGGATCCACGCATTGTCGAAGAACTGCTGCCGCTGCTGCCCAGCGAAGAACGCCGTGATTTTCTCCATCTACGGTCGTATCCCGAAGAGACCGCCGGCGCCGTCATGACGACGGAATTCGCCAAGTTATCCCAGCACTTGACTCCGCGAGAGGCACTCGAAGAAGTTCAACGTTTCGCCCAGGAAGTGGAGATCATTTATTACCTCTACATCGTCGACGGGCAAGATCACCTTCGCGGACTCGTCTCGTTTCGACAGCTAGTATCTTCGTTGGGTAAAGAGAATGTTACGCTCGGTGACATCATGGAGACAGGTCTGGTAACCGCCAGGGCCGCGGAAGACCAGGAAGAAGTTGCGGAAAAGGTCGCCCGGTTTGACCTGTTGGCAATTCCGGTTGTCGATGAGCAACATCGTATCCTCGGCATAATCACGCACGACGACATCATTGACGTCGTCCGTGAGGAAGCAACCGAGGACGCACACCGCAGCGCTGCCGTCGAACCACTCGATGAAAGTTACCTGCGTACGCACTTGACGACTTTGGCGTGGAAGCGTGGCGTTTGGCTGTTTGTCTTGTTTCTTGCCGCTCTGCTCACGGCATGGGTATTGAAACACTATGACGAAACGGTTGACTTAAGTAACGCGGCGTGGTTGGCGTTCTTTATACCGTTGGTCATCTCGAGCGGCGGAAACTCCGGAAATCAGTCAGCAACCTTGATCATCACGGGTCTGCGAACAGGAGACATTGAGCTTAGTGACTGGCTCAACGTGATGCGCCGCGAACTGATTATGGGACTCGTTCTTGGCGGAGCGCTAGCGCTGTGTGGATTTTTTGCTGCCTGGCTGATGGAACCTAAGGCGATCTATGTGATACCGCTGACTCTCATCTCGGTCGTGATTTGCGGTGCCTTGGTGGGGTCCGTTTTGCCGTTGGTTTTTGAACGGCTCGGCCTCGATCCCGCATTGATGAGCAACCCGTTCGTTGCCGGAATCATCGACATCGTGGGGATTGTCATCTACATGGAAATCGCCCTGCTGTTACTGCGAGAACAACTCGCGACGATTCCATAGAACGCTGGCTCTGTCCAGCTACACGTCCAGCACGGATTCGCCGAGATACATTTGGAGAACCTGACTCTGAACTTTGATCGCCCGTACCAAAACCCAGATTTGGTCCGGGCTGAATTTCTCTGGATCCGAGGCGGCTAAATCTTCGAGCTCCTGTGTCACCGCGGCGTGTTGGTCGGAGGCAACTTGCAGCCGCAAACCAACTTCCTGCCAAGATTCCGACAAGCGACTTTCCGGTGACAACTCATCGAGTGAGTCGACGCCGTTCGCCAGCAGCAGACAGGCACGCGCCACTTCACGCGAATCGGACTCGGGGTGCATACTCTCGAGGCGCTGAGCTAGTTCGTGAATTTTCATGGTCGCCAGAACGCTTTCGTATTGTGACCCGAATGGGCGTGTGATGAGTGTGTAAAAAGCCGAGCCGATTTGCCATAACTGCATCACGTCAAATGGCCAGTCATCGGCTACCGAAACGTAGGTCACGCCGTTGCCTTCGCAAGTTGTTCGTGGAGGAGGTTGAAAAACCACCACGCGAGCTAAATGGGCGCTGCGTTGAAGAAAAGCAACGTCGTGTAACGCGACAACTAGCCCGAATGTCGCGCGCAGTTACGGCATTGCCAACATCTGCTTGACGGCCTTCGCTTCAATCCGCGATTGTCGCTTTGTAGTGGGAAAGCAACCCGTCAGCGGATCGAGCCGCACCGAAAAACCTTTCAGCCCGCCGCCGCGCTGCCGTAGCCAGATCGCGGCGCTGCCGCACGTCGGACAACAAAGCGGAGATCGTCCGAGCTAATTGTTCCGCATCATCCGCCGGGACCAACGCCGCCCCCGAACCCGCGCCTGGATCACCGAAAATCTCGCGAGTTCCGCCGACGTCGGTGGCAACCACGGCAGTTCCTATCGCCGC
>CBDUAB010000952.1:0-2508 GCA_965365045.1 uncultured Planctomycetales bacterium | reverse complement strand
TTTCGCGAACACGGTATCAACGGGGAAAACTGCGTTTGCGCTGTTCCGGCAAGGCCTTGCGACGTCGTTCCGGCCTACTGTCAGAAATGCGCCTTAGCGTGATCAGCTCTTTTCACATCGTGGCCAAGACTTTCAAGCCGCCGGGGTCACCGGTTCACCCGGCGGGAGTCTCACCTCCAACCTTAATTCGTATCGATGAAGATTGTGTCGATGTCGTTGGAAGGCTTGGTAGAGCGGTTCTTTGCCGTAGCGGACGTCCGGCGTAAAGTGATAACTCCAAGTCTCATTGTCCAACAACAGATGTATCTTCGCGTCGGGCGGCGTGTCCTTGTTCAGACGCACCAGGCTGGTTCGCTGCTGAGCGCCGGTCCACTCGAGTTGTTTCGTCTCCTGGAGGTCACCAACTTCTTTGACCCACGGAGAATCGCAGTAGACTTTGCAGCGGTACCAATTGTTCTTATCAAACGGATCGAGTCCCTGGGCAATTTTGACCCAGATTGTTCCCTCCTCTCCCGGTTCTAGGACGCCATTGCCGTTGCCCATTCCTTCCGTGACGGTTCGCTCGACCGAGTTACCACCGCCTTGGTTTCCTTTTTGACGGAAGACTTGAAACGTCATCGAACGCCCATCCAGAATTTCAACATCCGCGGGGTGCCGAATGACCTCGGGGATGATTAGAACATCAATCGGTTCGGTCTTTGTCGGCAGGCCTTCGGCGGACAAGCTACACCGCAGCCGTGTCGGAGCAAAATAGCCGTCACCCGCGGTAAAACGGACTGACAGGCTGGCCGATATATCGACGACTTCACCCGGTTCGAGGACGGACACGGTAGCGGAGTTGTCACGAAACGAGACCGTCGGATAGTCGCTGGACAAAACGATCTTGACGTTCTTCATCGCGGCGACACTCGGATTGTAGACACGCAGAGGCAGCGAGAGATCTTTGCCAGGCCAGACACGTAACGTGTCTTTTGTCGTCACGGGCAACAGTACAGGGGAATGGGCGTCGACACCCGGTCCAGCAATGCTGATGTGATGCCCACTGCCATCACAACGCAATGTGATTCTGCCTCCGTCATCGGCTTGCGACATCGTCCGCGTCATTTTGTGCGTGGCAAAGTTGTAGTCGGTCACCGTGTACTGGTTGCTCTCGTGATAGCGCGGTGACGTTACGATCGTGATGCGGCGATCCGGCACGGTCGGGCCATCGGGGGCCCAACGCCGCGTCGTAATGCGCATTCCGCCCTTGCAGACATCAGTCAAATAGGTAATTGATCGACCGTCACCTTCCACGTGTACTTCGTATCCCCAGACGAAGAATTCGCGGTAGGCGTTGGCATGACTCCAGACATCCGGCATTTCGTCCAAGTTCGGATTGCTGAAGGCCCGCGCGTGGAAGGCAAACGTTTCAGCGATCGAAGTCGCCCAATGTCGATGATACTCGTCGCGGCGGTATTCGTAATCGACGTTGTGGGCATTTGCATAGGCGGCATGAGTTTCTTCATGGTATTGGCTAATGTAGTCGCCGCTGGCTCGAATCAATCGAACCATCGCCTGTTCATGATTGGACACGTGATCCTTGGGACGCCACAATACGCGCCGCCCCTTATCGCCGACGTAGAATTCCGGTCCCGGATTAAATGACGAAGCACTGCCGATTAACTGCGGATAACGCGCGCTCAGGCAAAGGCTCATGAAGCCGCCCATGCTCAATCCCGACGTCGCACGGTGGCGACGGCTCGTGCGTGTGCGATAAGTCCCATCCACATGAGCAAGCATCTCCTGAAAATATTCGCCAAAATCGTAATCGCCGCCGTCGATTCGAACGTCCCACGGAGAGCCTCCGTAGAATCCCGTGTAGTGCTCCTTCACATAGCCATCCACCGTCACCACGATCACATCATGCTTGGACACAAAGTCGGCAATCTTGGGAACCGTGTCGGTCCCCTGGTCATATTTCTCGAGAGTGTAACGATCACTGTGACCATGAAAGTAATAAATGACCGGATAACGTTGCTGACTGTTTTCGTAATTGGTTGGCAAGAAAACTCTGTAGTTTCTCTGCCCGCCGAACACCTGAGAGTCGAACGTCCGGTCGTGAAAGTTTTGCGCCGCCGCGCTAACTGAGGTTACGCAGGCGGTGGAAAGCATGGAGAAGACAAAAAGGCGAATGAACATGTAATATGACCGAACAGTCTTTAGCGATTTGTTTCCTGGCCACGATTGCTGGAAGCATCATCACCGGCGAGCGCCTTGGCGGTCGCGGAGACGATTGCCTCGGCAGTTATCGTGGCGCGGCTTGTGGCGTCGACATCCTTGACGCTTTGCTTTGCAACAATCTGCCGCGGCATATCTCGAAGCGCCGAATAGTATTGTTTTTCCTTGTGTTTGGTGATTTCGACAGCTTGGATCTTTCCGTCATTGACCGTAACCTTGACAGCCAGCGGACCTTCGTAGGCGAGCGTCTCCGCCTCGTAATAGCCATCCGGTATATTCGAGATGTCGAGC
>CBDUAB010000951.1:0-2518 GCA_965365045.1 uncultured Planctomycetales bacterium | reverse complement strand
TAGAATGATCTGAATTCGTCTTCGGCTTAAATGCATGATGAGTTCTCGCGATCCTCAACGATTGGCGACGGTCTGCGGTCGCCCCGCCGAACGATAGATTCAAAAGCAGAACCTTAGACAGGCGTTCTCCAATCCGAGATCCTCGGTACGAGCGTCGGTGCTTCCAACTCCTCACGTGATGCACCCATTTCCCACGGAGAAGGGCCGACAAACTCTGTACTACGGCCTTCGATCGCCAAGATGCCGTTAGCCAAGTCAACGGTCACGATGGCAAACAAGGATTCTTTATATGGAACCGTGTATTTGATGTAAGGATGCGATTTGTCGATTTCCGGGCTGTATCGAACCTGTTGATACTTGCTTCCGATCCAGTAATACGAAGCACTGTTTATTTGCGAATACAAAACGCTGCCGATGCGTCGCATATAGTCGCGGTGGTGATGTCCGCTAAAGCAGGCAATGACTTTCTGACGCCCCGCTTTGCGATTGGCGGCCTCTATGACCTTCTGCACTCGTCGGCCATTTTCGATGCCGCCCTTGTCAGGTCGTTCCGGACTTTGGTGAACAAACACGAGTGTCGGCAGGGAAGTGCTGGCCAAGTCTTCCGCGAACCAATCGAGCTGATCGTCAGCCACCCAGCGGTAATAGGGCTTCTGCCCCGGGCCATGATCATTGCCGTCCAGCACGACGACATGAACTCGTTTTTGGTTGAAGGAGTAGTACCGATCCTCCATTCCCCAATACTCGACCGTCTGCTCGCGTTCGAAACGTTCCGGATGATCCGTTTCGTTGCCATCCGTATCATGATTTCCGAGCACATGGTATCTCGGTCCCAAGAACGAGTTCCAGATTTTCAGAAAGCCAAGGTTCTCGGTCGTTGGAATGCAAAAGTCGCCAAGCTGTAAAACGAAGTCAACTTGTCGCTTATTCATTCCATCAGTGAAAACCTGTAGCCGCTGGTCGGCATCGTGCATCACATCTTTGTGTACGTCGGCGATAACACCAAAACGCAATGGTTCGGCAGTCTTCGCGTCGGCGCCAACGACTCGATTGAATGGATACAACGCCGCCGTCGCGCCAATCATGGAAACATTCAAGAATTGACGACGCTCGATGTTCTGATGGTGCATGCGATTGGCCTTCCCAAAAAACGTGAAATGGTTCGACAGCCAAAAGCACAGCCTAACCGCCGAACAAACTGCCTGATATGCTATCGCTCACGTGACTCTAAAAGAAGCCGCTAGTTAGGCCTTAGTCGCGTGACGCAGAATCCTGCCTAGACGACCAAACATCGATCGGCTGGCGAATAACCCCGATGGAAACCGCTCTCACGTGACAAAATCTTTCAGGAACGGTCCTACCCCCGACGCATGCAAGAAGAAAATCAGAAAAAAGACGCGGGTACGACAATTTTGTAGCCGATGCCACCGACGCAGTTTCGCGCCAGTGCATTGGAGCGTTCGGGGGGCGACCGACGCGCTTTGCGGACGTAGGTTTGGCGGCCTCGGACGAATTCACCGACGCAGGTTAAAGTTCAGCCCTAAAGCCGCCTGTTCGCTCCGAGAAAAGGGTCCTTTGATGGGACAGTCGGACATCGTTCCCGACCATCATGAACCTACGACCGCCAAGAGATTCAGCGGAGGAGCACCTGTCACGCCTCGGTATTCAGTTACGCAGATTCGGCGATCGCGGCCAGGATTAGGAAAAAGCCGCAGATCGCCGCAGTCAAGCTGAGTTGGTTGACCCAACCTTCCTTCTTCACGGCGAAGTGGTTTACGATTGCCGCAAATCCGGCAATGCCGGTGATCACGGGCAAATCAAAGACGATAATGGAAATGAGCCCCAATATCTGTAGAGACGAGCAGACCAGGGCAAGAACTTGATTCTGCGAAAGGCCAGTGCCCAACCAAGAGGGCGAGCAGTCGGTCCGCGTTGCTTGTCCTGCCGAGATGCACTCCACAGCAGTCTTCATTTCACTGACGTGCTGATATCGTCGGTCTGGTTTGTTTTCCAGTGCACGCAGCACGACTTCGTCCAGCCGCACGTCCACTCGGACCTTCTTTGACGGAAGTTCAAATCGCCCGATGGGTAGCACGCCGGTGAGCATCTCGTAGAACACTACTCCCAAAGAGTAAATGTCGGCGCGGTGATCGACCTCCTGCGGTTTCTCCATTTGCTCGGGGGCCATGTATCGCAGCGTGCCCATCACTTGATGGGTACCGGTGAGCGTGATTTCGGCCGGGGTTCTTCCGAGCAGCTTTGCCAATCCAAAGTCCGCTATCTTCACGTGGCCCTGTTTGTCGACCAGGATGTTTTCCGGCTTAATGTCGCGGTGGACGATGCCTTCGTCGTGAGCAAACTGCAGTGCTTCGCAAATTTGCGGCACAATGGCGAGCGCTTCCTCCGGCTTGATTGCTCCCGTCTCGATAACGTGCCGAAGATTCGCCCCGTCCACGTACTCCATGATGAAGTAGTACTGCCCGTCGGCTTCGCCGGAGTCGAAGATGGACACAATGTT
>CBDUAB010000950.1:0-2520 GCA_965365045.1 uncultured Planctomycetales bacterium | reverse complement strand
GGTTGGCCAAGCACCATCCCAGGCTTCTCATCCCGGTGCCGACGATACTGGCGCGGCGACGATGCACCAACGATTAAGCGCGCTCGTCAGCCGTTTCGCATCTCGCCATGCAGATCATGTGAAGTTCAAACTAATTCGTGTCGACCCACGCGATACCGACGTGGAGACACAAATCCATTTTCACGCCAACGGCCAGAGCCCAGACGGTTTGCTGGAACTCTCGTCGACTTGGCGCTGTCGTTGGACATCGGCGGATTCTGACAAGCCCCGCTTGATGGAACTCCGAGTTGAGGACTTCGAAATGGTCGAACTCGGCGGGCAATCAACACCGTTGTTTGCAGATTGCACCGCTTCACTTTTGGGCCAAGAGCCGGCATATCAGACGCAAATCTTGCGGAGCACGGATTACTGGCGCAGCCGAATCTGCCGAGACCTAGGTCTTGATGTCGTTGCCAATCACGGTCTGGCTTTGGGCGATGTTAATGGCGATCTGCTTGAGGACATCTACCTCTGTCAACAGGGCGGCCTACCGAATCGACTGTTCCTGCAGCGACAGGATGGAACGCTGGCCGATGCTACCACGACGAGCGGCACCGATTGGCTTGATTATTGCGCCAGCGCGCTGATCGTGGACTTGAACAATGACGGCCGACGCGACCTCGTCGTAGGTCAAGAGATCCGCATTCTGATCATGGAAAACGTCGGCGACGCCCGTTTTCGTTTGGCACGCGAAATTCCTACAGCGGCCCAGGTCTTTTCACTTTCCGCCGCGGACTATGATTTGGACGGTGATCTCGATGTGTTCGTCTGCGGCTACAACCCAATGAAGGCGAGGGCCCGAACGGGCGCCATGGGCGAGCCCATTCCGTATCACGATGCCCAGAATGGTGGCGAAAACATGCTGCTGCGGAACGACGGAAATTGGCAACTCGTGGACGCCGCGCCGGAGGTCGGTTTGAATGTGAACAACAACCGTTTTAGTTTTGCTGCTTCTTGGGAAGACTATGACAACGATGGCGACGTTGATCTTTACGTTGCCAACGACTACGGACGCAACAATCTGTACCGCAACGACGAAGGCCATTTCCGCGATGTGGCGGCTGAGCTTGGTGTCGAAGACATGTCCGCCGGAATGTCTGTCAGTTGGGCCGATTTTAACCGCGATGGCTGGATGGACTTTTACGTTAGCAATATGTTCTCCGCCGCGGGAAATCGGATCACGTATCAGCGACAGTTCCAAACGGCGGCCGCGCAAGAAACCAAGCAAGAGTTTCAAAGACACGCTCGTGGCAATTCGCTCTTTGCTAATAACAAAGGCCGTGCCTTTCGCGACGTGAGTGTCAACAGCCGTGTGACCATGGGACGATGGGCTTGGGGGAATCGGTTCGTGGACTTCAACAATGACGGCTGGGAAGACCTAGTCGTGGCCAACGGGTTCATCACAACGGAAGACACGGGCGATTTGTGAAGTGTCTATTGGCGGCAGGTCGTGTCGCAATCACCGATGGACAATACTTCAGGTTCCTCGCTGCTTCGCTACCAACAAGGCTGGCGGGCGCTCAACCGTCTCTTGCATACGGATCGGTCATTCAGCGGTCACGAGCGAAATTGTGCTTTTTTGAATATGGGCTCGGGAGAGTTCGCGTCCGTCAGCGCGGTCACGGGCTTGGATTATTCGGATGACAGCCGCGCGGTTGCCACCTGCGATTGGGATTTCGACGGTCAGCTTGATCTGTGGTTCACGGCACGAACCGCACCGCGACTCCGTTTTGTTCACAACCAACAATCAACGGGAAATCATTTTCTGTCCGTGCGATTGCGCGGAAATGGGACTACGACCAATCGTGATGCGATTGGAGCCCGTGTTGAATTGCATTTCGTTGACGACTGGGTACCCCCGATCATCAAAACGCGACACGCAGGGGGTGGCTTTTTGTCACAGTCGAGTGGCTGGATGCATTTCGGATTGGGCAGCCAATCCTCCGTTGATCGATTGGTCGTACACTGGCCCGGCGGTGAAAAGGAAGCCTTTGACGAGATCGACACCGACTCGTTTTCTATCCTAGAACAAGGCACCGGCAAGGCGATAAAATGGGATCCACCCGACTCACGCCGACCGCTGTTGGCCACTAGCGAAGAGCTGCCGTCAACATCGGAAGTGGCACGCGTCATTTTGCCTTATCGATTGCCGCTGCCCAGAATGGTGGTTGATCTGCGCGACAAGACTTTGCCAGGAGATACTCAAACAGACGGCACGCTTGAGATCGTATCGCCGACCATTATCAACGTGTGGTCCAGTTCATGCCCTAATTGTTTGGCAGAGCTTTCCAGTTGGGCGCGTCAACCTGACGAGTTTGCTCAACTGGGACTGAATGTGATCGCGGTGAACGCCGACATCGAAACGGATGGATCCGCCCAGGAAGTAATGGATAAGATCCAGTTTCCTTTCGCTTGGGGAGTTGCCAATCCGACAACGATTCGAAGTCTCGATTTGTTCCAACGTGCCATGCTCGACCGCTG
>CBDUAB010000949.1:0-2520 GCA_965365045.1 uncultured Planctomycetales bacterium | reverse complement strand
GAACTAAACCCTTCTTCAAACCGATACCACGTTCGCTTTCGCTTTGCCGGACGCGCCTTCAAGCGGTCGCTAAAGACATCCGACCGAATGGAAGCCGAAGCTGCCCTTGCCCGCGTTACGGAAACCATGTCGCTTGTCGACAGGGGAGTGCTCGAGTTGCCGACGGGAGCGGACGTCACGGCGTTCTTGCTATCCTACGGCAAACGATCAAAGAAGCCTGAAATTGAACCAACGCTCTCGCTTTGCGACCTTATCGCGAAGTACCAGAGTTCGTTGCCGAGCCATGCAAAGGAGGCCTCCACGCTTGAAACTGAGGAAATACACCTCCGACACTTTAGAAGGTCCCTCCCTATGGGTCGGCCTTTGGCTGAGATTACTACGGAAGTAGTCCAGGCATATGTCAATACGCAGCTTCGACGAAAAGTGAGGGGTAATCCGATCAGCCCCGAAACCGTCAAGCGGCAGATGGATACGCTTCGTGGAATATTCAACTGGGCTATCAATCAACAGGTATTCCACGGACCCGTTCCGACATCTGGGCTCGTCTTCCCAAAGCGGGATGAACAGCCGCCATTTAGGACAAGGGACGAGATAGAGCGGATCATTGAGCGCGGAGGACTAGACCAACGCCAGAAAGACGCTCTTTGGGAGGCACTTTACTTGACGATTCCCGAAGTGCATGAAGTCCTCGGCCTAGTCAAAGCAACGGCGCGATACCCCTTCGTCTATCCCATGTTTGCCTTCGTTGCTTACACGGGCGCCCGTAGAAGCGAGATGATGCGAGCGCTCATCGATGATTTTGACTTGGTTGCGGGGACGGCACTTATTCGAGAACGAAAGAAAAGCCGGTCCAAGTCAACTACGTATCGGCGCGTCGAGATGCCGTCTACCCTGGTACAAATCATATCGAGCTGGTTTGACTCACATCCTGGTGGGCAGTTTGCGTTCTGCCATGACTTCGGAGTCATCGAGAGGGAAGGGATCAGCGGCCTCACCCGAGATCAAGCTCGAATCCAGTTCAAGAAAGCATTGAGACAATCGAGATGGAGTGTCGTTCGCGGGTTCCACGTATTTCGCCATTCTTACGCGTCGAACCTCGCGGCAAGCGGCGTCGACCAGCGAATCATCGACAAACACATGGGCCACCAGACTGAAGAAATGCGTCGGCGCTATCAACACCTAAGACCTGGAGTATGCAAGAGTGCTGTCGAGGTTCTCGTCGAATGACACCGGGGTCTCTCGCTTTCTCAGTGCTCCGTTTTGTGGAATCGAGCACCGACGGTGAATGTCGTGTGAGGCGTGGCCAGGACGCGCCTCTGTTTGAATCTTCAATTTAATCCATCGACACACCGTAGACCTAGAAATCAGGTGGCAACAGCCCCTTGTTGACAATCCGTTCGAGTTCTTTGTGAGAGATCATCCATTCCGTAGAACGTCCACGACCGCTCGGCCGTTTGACAGCATTCACGCGACTATTGCGGCACCATTCTCGGACGGTGAACGGTGCTTTCCCCAGAATCTCGGCCACGCTGGAGACGGCGTACCATTCCATTTGAATGGATGGCTTGTTCTCAGACAGCGCCGCTTCGATTCTCGATAGTCGCTCATCCAGCCGCGTCAACATGTTGATGATTTCGCTCATTTGTGGCGACTCCGATCGTGGGATATCACGGTAACAACTCATTCCGGACAAACCGCCGGATCTCGCTGGCTTTGATTTCGTTTTCTTTCGTCAGGCTCCAAAGCTTTCGTTCCGAAATTGCTAGTCCTTTAGCAGCTTCTCGCGGACGAAGGAAGATTAGTTGGTTACGTGACATTCGGTCCTCCTTTGTCCCTCGCTTTGTCGATTACCACGGCAGGAGCGGCAATCTTCGTTGACGTCGCAGGCTTGTGTCCTAACGCTTTCAAGGCGAGATCAAGAGATTTAAGCGATGACTTGATTTCACGGCGTTCCTCATCCAACTGCTGCAGCCTTTTTTTCGCCGATTCCTTCGCTCGCAGCAGGGACCGGCGTGCGTCATTTAGTTTCGCCATGGTCCGTTGCTCCTTGTGCTTGCGATTGATTGGATTCAACTGCGCGACTGCCGGAGTGATCGAACACCCATGTGTGCGCCAAGTCACAGACCTTGGCGACAAGCGGCAGGTCATCACGTCCAAAGCGAGTTGACTCGGTCCAGTGATCGCCGTTCTTGAACAGGCGAACAACGGTGATGGTGTACCTATCACCGGCACGAGTTTGGTTTCGCCAAATGCTTCCCTTGATCAAGCCAAAGCGAATGATGTGGGCTGGTGTGTTAGACATTTCATCGATCCTTTTCATGTCGAAGTAATGGATTTTGTTCACCGTCGATTGAGACGAGCGCGAAGTACTGTCGACGTAACGTAAGTCGGTCGGTGGTCGAGTGGGGAATAGACGCCCACCACCAGTCCTTGGGTGTTAAACACTGGCGCACCGATCAATTCGCCAGTGCCAATCGGTGGACGGCTTGCAAGTCTGACGCGACCGTTGGATTCTGATTT
>CBDUAB010000948.1:0-2521 GCA_965365045.1 uncultured Planctomycetales bacterium | reverse complement strand
TTCGTTCAAATGGACCACGAGCCCGGGCGAGGACCGCTACCGCCGTGGTATGTACACGTATTTCAAGCGAACAGCGCCGCATCCGAACCTGACGACTCTGGACTGTCCCGACTCCAATGTAACCTGTGTCAAACGCGACCGGTCCAACACGCCGCTGGCCGCCCTTATCACGCTGAACAACGCAGTTTTTCACGAAGCAGCCCAAGCATTAGCTCAGCGCGCACTGGGCTGGCGGGCGGACTCCGACAGGGGACGCTTGGCAGATTTAATTCGAACTTGCCTGGCGCGGCCGGCACAAGAAAATGAGCTTGCTACGCTGCAGGAGTTACTCCAAACCGGTCGAGATTGGTACGCGGAGCATGCCGACGCGGCGGACAAACTCGTCGGTCCGTATAGCCTCGAAAACCAAAACGAAACGGAAATGGCAATGAAAAACGTTTCGAATGTGGAAATGGCTGCGTGGGTGGCGACCGTGCGGATCGTATTGAACTTCGATGAGTTCATAACGAGGGAGTGAAATGATCGAACGTACGCGACGAGAGTTTTTCAACACGACGGCCAGCGGCTTAGGAGCGATGGCTTTGGGTTCGCTGTTGACTCACGAGGGCATCTTATCCAGTGCCAGTGCGGCGCCGGCCAGTGCGAGTCCTCTTTCGGTGCGACCATCGCATTTCGCGGGTAAAGCGAAGTCCTGTATTTTTTTGTTCATGGCCGGGGCTCCTTCACAGTTAGACTTGTTTGACCCCAAGCCGCGTCTGAGCGAACTGCATGGCGAAAAGCTACCCAAGGAAATCTTGGACAAAGCGCGTTTTGCGTTCATCAAGCCGGACACCGCCACGCTGCTGGGCAGTCCGCGCAAATTCCAACGTTACGGCGAATGTGGCATGGAGTTTAGCGATTTCCTGCCACATCTCGGTAGCTGTGCCGACGACATCTTGATGGTGCGCAGCATGCACAGCGAAGAATTCAATCACCACCCGGGTCAACTGATGATGCAATGCGGCGTGTCTCGTTTCGGCATGCCGACGATGGGGGCTTGGGTCACTTATGGTCTGGGCAGTGCGTCCGAAAATCTGCCGGGTTATGTGGTCTTGACGGCCGGGCGAGGTTCCAGTGGCGGTGCGACGTTGTACCAAAGCGGCTTCTTGCCTTCGTCATATGCCGGTGTGTTATTTAGGAATTCCGGCGAGCCGGTATTGAACTTACGAAATCCAGAGGGATTGCCCGCGGAACTGCAGCGCGCCGGTTTGGACGCGCTGCGGACAATTAACAACGCTCGCTATCAAGAGATTCATGACCCCGAGATCGCCAGCCGCATCGCCAATTATGAGTTGTCCGGTCGCATGCAATTGGCCGCGCCCGAGTTGTTGGATTTGTCTTCTGAAAGCCAGGCGACGCTGGACATGTATGGCGTCGGTCGGCCGGAACCCGAGGGTAAGGACTTCCGCGGCTCGCTGCCGCATCTCAAGACGTTTGACGCTTATGCCCGCAACTGCTTGTTGGCCCGGCGTCTCGTCGAGCGGGGTGTGAGATTTGTGAATATCATTCATGCTTCATGGGATCAGCATAGTGAATTGGACAAGAATCTACGCTACAACTCCACGGCGGTGGATCAACCGATTGCCGCACTTATCAAGGACCTCAAGCAAAAGGGGCTGCTCGAAGAAACGCTTGTGGTCGTAGGCGCCGAGTTCGGCCGCACACCTCTAGGTGAAAATCGAGCGGGGCGTTTGGCCAACACGGGTCGCGACCACCACCCGTTTGCCTTCACCATGCTGTTGGCGGGAGGCGGAATTCAAGGTGGTCAGGTCTATGGCGAAACGGACGAAATTGGCTGGCAAGTCGCTAGAGATCCCGTTCATATCAATGATTTACACGCGACAATCTTGCATATGTTCGGTCTGGATCACCTTCGCTTGACCCACCGATTTCAGGGACGAGACTTTCGATTAACCGACGTTGGCGGTAAAGTAATGGACAAGTGGATCAGCTAAGGAGGTACAGATGCCCTACGCGACTGGCCAGTCCGTACAAGTAAACAGTGGTCCATGCCATCTGTCATCCTGAGCCGAGTAACACGCGTGTGGTGGATCTACCAACACCGCCAACGCCGCTGGGAGATCCTTCACCTCGCTGTCGCTCCCTCAGGATGACACCAAGAACTAACCGATCAAGAGATGAAACAATAACTCCCACCGAGCTGTCACTAGTTCGCACACGTTAAGCCGCCGACAGCTCACTTACCCACCTTGGCCAATCTGGCACACATCCTAAAGGAGACATGTATGAACTCGAATCGCAGAAGATTCTTGCAAACCTCAGCGGTCGCAGCGGCCGCAATGAGTCTGCGCGTCGCAGGGACGTCCGCGGCGGATTCGGACTCTGATGATGTCCGCGTAGCCGTCATCGGCGTCAAGGGGCGCGGCGGTAATCATATTCGCGGCTTGAAAAAGAATGTCGTCGCGCTTTGCGATGTTGACGCCAGGTACTTGGAGAAGCGAGCCAGCGTCCTGCGCGAAAG
>CBDUAB010000947.1:0-2533 GCA_965365045.1 uncultured Planctomycetales bacterium | reverse complement strand
GTAAATGCCGTGCGGGCACTTGGCAGTAAACTCGACCAAGCCAACCAAACCGAATTGCAACTAAAGAAAGAAAAACAACGCGCGCTGGCCGAAGAACAAGCGCGCACAAAACAGGCGGAAGATCAGCTCAACAAAGTCAGCGCGGATATGGAGGGCGAGCGAGGGAAATTCATGGAAGATCGACAAGCATGGAAGTCCCGCATGGACGAACTCCAGGATGAAATAAAGAAATCAACTCGAGATGCGGCCACGAAAGAAGAAGAACTCGCGACCAGAATTCGCCAGCAGACGGAAGAAATCAAAGGCTTGGCGCTCAATAATGGGAATCTCGCCCGTCAGCTAGAGGAATTTAAGGATCAATCCTTTGAAACACCGGATGGCCAAATCGCCTGGGTCAATCAGAAATCGCGTACCGCGCAACTGAATCTCGGCCGTGCTGACGGATTGCAACGGCAAATCACGTTTAGTGTCTTTGACGCCGACGAAAACAAACTAGCCACTGCAAAAAAGAAGGGAAGCGTCGAGGTCACACGTGTCTTGGATGACCATCGCAGCGAGGCACGTATTGTCGATGACGATTACACCAATCCAATTATTACCGGCGATGTGGTTTACAGCCCGCTTTGGCAACCAGGCATGTCGATGCGTTTTGCCCTGGCAGGCCTAATGGATATCGACGGCGACGGCTTGAGCGATCGCAAACTCATCAAGAATTTGATCACCCTCAACGGCGGCATCGTTGTCGCCGAAGTTGCCGATGATGGAAATCGAGACGGCGAGCTATCCATTCACACCCGATATCTGGTTCTCGGTGAGCGACCGCGCATCACTCAGAACGTCGCAGCTGGTGCCACTGGTGCGCTCGTCGAAGAATACGGCCGCATCATTAGAGAAGCCGAGCAATTCGGCGTGCAACAATTGCCCGTGGAACGACTGATTTCAGACCTTGGTTATCGCGGCTCGGCCAAGACCGTGGCTTTGGGCAAGAACGCCAAGGAACAAGATTTCATACGATCTCCCACGAATTCCAATAATCGCTTTCGTCCACGCAGCCCACCGCGTCGCCGCGGCGCGTATTAGTTGGCGCGGGCACCAGCGATAGGAAACGCTTGGCGAATGACAAATGACGAAGGCCTAATGTCTAAAGAATGACGAAATCCTAATGACCAATAGAGACGCCCACCGCGGCAACAACGCATTGGGCATTGGTCATTAGTAATTACTTAGTCATTAGACCTTAGTCATTAGTCATTCACTTCCCGCCACGCCCCCGTTACGTTCCCACGTACGGTTGCGGTTCCGTCGATTTCGGCATAAAAACAATTCTGTGAGTGCGTTGCAGCCACCACGTAGACACATTGTTTTCCAGGTAACTCGTCATGACGAACCCGCTGTCCGCCCGTGAGACGCTCGATCGCGAGTTTCTCGAGATACGTGCTGGCCTGTTGCGCATCGCGGCCTCGCTTGATCGAATTGATCGTGGCGACGGTGACGTTGCCGACGATCAACGGCAGACACAACTACTGCAAGCGATCAAGATCTTAGAGACGCCGGACAAGGACCGCGCTGAAAAACTACAGATGCTGTTCTCATTACCTTTCGATGAAGACTGGGCATCAACGTTTGGGCTCCTCGGACAAACCTCGAAAAGTGGCCAACACAACTGAGTAAACACCGCGCGGCTGAGCAAGATAGAGCTCTCATGGAATACATTGACCCTCACATTCACATGGTCTCCCGCACAACGGATGACTACGACACGCTCGCGCGAATGGGCTGCGTTGGGATGAGCGAGCCCGCATTTTGGGCCGGCTTCGATCGCGGCAGTGTCGAAAGTTTTCACGATTATTTTCGTCAGTTGACTGAGTTCGAGCCCAAAAGAGCCGCGCAGTACGGCATCCAACACTTCACATGGCTTTGCATCAACGCCAAAGAAGCCGAAAATGTGGAGTTGTCCCGCCAGGTACTCAAGATCATCCCCGAGTTCTTGGATGCTCCCAACGTACTGGGTATTGGCGAAATTGGCTTGAACAAGAACACGCGTAACGAAGCGACCATTTTTCTCGAACATGTTGAATTGGCCGTTGAATTCGATCAGCAAATCCTCATCCACACACCGCATCTCGAAGACAAATACCCTGGCACCCGGATGATCTTGGACATGTTGTGCCAGGACAGTCGCATCGATCGCTCGCGAGTGTTGGTGGACCATGTCGAAGAACACACGATTGGTCCCGTGCTCTCAGCCGGTTTCTGGGCGGGCATGACATTGTATCCCGTGTCCAAATGTACGCCGGCCCGGGCCGCGGACATGGTGGAAATGCACGGCGCGGAACGATTGATGGTCAATTCGGCTGGTGACTGGGGACCATCAAAACCGACAGCCGTGCCGGATTTCATTTTTGAAATGCGTCGCCGCGGACATAGCGATAGCCTCATTCGAAAAATCGTTTACGAAAACCCGCTCGAGTTTTTCAGCCAAAGCGAAAAGTTCGCCTTCAAACATCCGGCTTAATCGCTGCATTAAGAGATG
>CBDUAB010000946.1:0-2540 GCA_965365045.1 uncultured Planctomycetales bacterium | reverse complement strand
CGTCGAGAACTCAGGACTCATCGACTTTACCGGAAACGGTGTCGGGCAGCCAATGAATGATCTTGTCGGAGCGAGCCTCACGTTGGGCGACCATGGTTTGGATGCCGACATCAAAGTCTTGCTTACCGATGAAATTGGTGGTCGTGATAGCGTAGGTCTGGATTTCCGTGCCGAGAATGCAGTCCCGGGGCTTTCGATGGGAAATATCCTGGCGGTCCGTGGAAGGTCGGGGGGAGGTGGTGGTGGCATTCCCATCGGTGCTTTGTTGAGACATTTGCCCGAGGCGGTGATGGGCGTATTGGCCCTGACTGTGCTCGGTTCATTGCTGTTGTTCTTACGACGTCGTTTCCACTCTTTGCCACCTGTCCAAGCTATGCGTTTTCCTGAATTGGAAGTTCAACACTAGGAAAACCTTCATTGCGTCGGCAGGAGACTGGCTGAAACCGGCCCCGGATTGATCGCTACTGCATCCTGCCCCGGTCGGAAGACCAACGCATCGCGTTTGCCGGCCAGCCTGATGTTTGTTCCATCAACCCGTAGCATGCCGTCCTCGTGTAGCGCCACCACCGGTTGCGAGTTGAAGACATGAAACTCGCGAATACGGTCCGCGCGAGTTTCGCCTTTGTGTGTCGGATCCGGCCGCGCGGTTGGGTAGTGGGGGTTGATGTTGAAAGGAACGACACCCAAAGCGGCGTGGGATGGCGCGTGAACAATCGGCATGTCGTTGGACGTTCCGATGGAAAGCCCAGCCACATTGGAACCGGCCGATGTGCCCATGTAAGGCATTCCCGCGGTAATCCGCTTGCGCAATTCGGCAACCAGCTCATATGCGTACAGGTCGCGTAGCAGCACAAACGTATTCCCACCGCCGATAAACACGCCTTGGGCTGCCACGACGGCAGCGAGCGGACCGACAAACTCGTGAATACCGCGCAGGCCCAGACCCATCTTTGCAAAGCGATCCTTCGCAACGGCAGTGTATTGTTCGAGCGTGTGCCCCGCGGGTCGCGCGTAGGGCACAAATAAGACTTCACTCACACCGCCATATAACTCCTGTATCTCGACCGCACAGTGGTCAAGATAGTCGTACGGATGGCAGCGAGAGCTGCTGACAAGGAGCAGTTGCGACGACATCGAGTGTCTTTCTGGAATGAGTTGTTAGCCTAACTATTGTGATCGCGCAGGTCAACGAACTCGACTTGTCATAATAGGGGCAGAGGCATCGTGGTTAATTGACGTAAGGACTGTGCATCGTTATAGTGCCGCTCAAAAGGAGTTTCGCGGCAATGGCAGGCGATGCGGTAGTGCCCCACGAATACGGGCTTGGCAAGACGAATAGACTTGATTCGTGGTGGTTAGGCCCTTTGGCGACAGCGATTGGGTTCGGTGGATTCATCGTTTACTCAACCTTTCGCGCATTTTACAACGCCGAATACGAATTCGGGTTCGGTGCACGGATTCCTGGTGATCCAGAACACGCGTATTTGCTATCGCCGTTCTATTCGCCGTTGATCATCTTGCCTTGGCTACCCTCGATGATCTCGCCAGCGTTTCTCATACTCTGGGCGCCAGGTGGGTTTCGTTTGACCTGCTATTACTATCGTAAGGCGTACTATCGCACGTTTTTCCTCGACCCGCCGGCATGCGCGGTTGGCGAGGCGCGGAAAGGCTACCAAGGCGAGACGAAGCTGTTTTTGTTTCAAAACATCCATCGCTACTTTCTCTACTTCGCGCTCATTTTTTTAGTGATCTTGTCCATCGACACGATCCATGCGTGTCTCTGGCCCACTGCGGATGGAGGACACACGTTTGGCGTAAGCGTCGGAACTCTGGTATTGGCGGCCAATACGACTTTATTGACGTTCTACACGTTTTCCTGCCATTCGCTGAGACATTTGATTGGCGGAAACGTCGATTGTTTCTCGTGTGTTGCTCTCGGCCAGGCGCGGTACAAATTGTGGAAAGGTGCATCGCTGCTCAACAGCCGCCACATGCTCTGGGCTTGGGCCAGCTTGTTCATGGTGGGCTTCGCCGATTTCTACGTCTGGATGGTAGCGTCCGGACGCATGACGGACGTTAGGATTCTTTGACGTATGGACAAATACCAGACGCATGAGTACGACGTCGTAGTTGTCGGAGCTGGTGGAGCCGGCTTGCGGGCCGCGATCGAAGCGTCGGCTTGTGGGGCCAAGACCGCGCTGGTCTGCAAATCACTATTGGGCAAAGCACACACCGTGATGGCCGAGGGGGGCGTCGCGGCGGCGTTGGCGAATGTGGACGAACGCGACGAATGGCAAGTCCACTTTCGCGACACCATGAAGGGTGGCAAGTTCCTAAATCAGTGGCGGATGGCGCAAATTCACGCCCAGGAAGCCCCGCAGCGCGTCCGCGAATTGGAAAAGTGGGGTGCCGTTTTCGATCGCACCCGCGACGGTCGGATGCTGCAGCGCAATTTCGGCGGACACACCTATCCGCGCTTGGCCCATGTCGGCGATCGCACGGGTCTTGAGATAATTCGTACGCTTCAGGATAAAGGTGTC
>CBDUAB010000945.1:0-2543 GCA_965365045.1 uncultured Planctomycetales bacterium | reverse complement strand
CAGGTGCGGAACCAGTTGTTGGTATCGCGTGCCCCGCAACCGGAGATGTTGCCGCCGCAGCCTGAGGCGTTGCCACGGCGCCCGTCAGACTAACGCCATTCGCGTTGTTTCGCGCAATTTGTAGTCGCTCTAACGCTCGTTGGTGCATTTCTTCCGCCGTCTGATGTTGAGTATGCGGTGCTCCACGCCAACGTTTTGAAAAGCTCGGCGGTACGTTAATGGTTTGAGTGTCCAATTGCGTTGTCTCGTCCGGCTCGTCGTACACAACTTGTTTCACGGTCTCTTTGGAGTTCTCAACCGATACCGCATTGGCATCCGCGACTTGTTGAGCAACGCCCGGTAATAGTTTTTGTGATGGATCCGACAAGACGACAATACCGCCGCTGCCTTCGAAGCGAACGACCAGACTGATGTGGCGCGTCGGCCCGCCGACTTTATCCCATGGGATCCAGAAACTGTATGAGTTGCCGAGAGAACAGCGGCTGTAGTGCTTGTGCAGATCTTCGGCGGTGAAGACGAACTTCTTTTCAGGTGCCACGTCTTGCTGAGCCTGAGCATCGGTATCAAACGTGTAGACGATCACGGCACCGTCGACTTTGATAGGATCGGCATTGTCATCGGCGTAGAAAAACAATCGTCCACCGAAGCCACGCACGGCGACTTTGCCGGTTGTGTGCAAGACCGTATCGGACCAAATCGCCAAGATGCGTGTCGGCGTCGGAGTGTCATCCGATTCTTGCCACGGCCACTCGTCCCGCAATTGAATGCGAGAGCATCCGGTTGTCAACAGCGCAAGCAAGAGCGCAGCCAAACAAATAACGGTGTTCTTATGGCTGTCGTTCATCGATATCGTTTTCGTCAACAGCGTCCGCATTTCCGCGTGGTTGGACATCCGGGTAGATGACTTCGGTAGGTTCGTCGAAATTCGTCACGTCTTCGGGGAAATGGTAATCCACATCACCATGCAAGTCATATACGTCGGCGGTGCACCAGCTCATCCGTGCCATTTCGATTTGTTTAATACGCTCGTTGTCTGTCGCCGAATAAATGACATGGGGCGTAAGGATAATCATTAGTTCCGTGCGGCGTTTTACTACACCGTCGTAGCGAAATACGTCACCGAGTACCGGGATGTCTGACAAGTACGGGACCGATCGACTGATGACAGCGGTGCTTTTAGTAATTAAACCACCCAACACAATTGTCTCGCCGCTGGCGGCGCTGACGGTGGTTTGAGCTCGAGTTGTCTCAATCGAGGGTGCCCGAATGATCGTGCCGTCGATCGTGGCGGCGATGGGAATGCCCTGCTCTTCCGGTCCCAGAGTTGATTTTTCGGCATCTATTTCCATGACGACCGTCCCATCGGGACTGATACGTGGGGTGACACCGAGAATCAAACCGACGTCACGGAATTCGATGGAGTTCGTTTGGCCGAATTGGGTGATCGTGGAATTCAAAATGAACGGCACGTTTTGTCCAACCTGAATCATAGCTGGTTGGTTATCGAGCGTGCGGATTTGAGGACGACTCAGGATTTCGAGGCGGCGAGATTCCTCCAGGGCTCGTATCAACATACTGACGCTTTCGCTGCTGGCTGACAGCACCAGGCCACCAAAACCTAGTTCGTTGTTGATGCGGCCGACAGCGAAACTCGACAATCCCTGCGTGCCAACCGTGCTGGATCTTGCCAGAGCTTGATCGCTACCGCTGTTGCCCAACGGAGAATTGTTGAAATTGAAGCCAGGTGTGTTGGAGGCGGCTTGGATGATTTCTTCGGTAGCCGTGATGACTGTATTCCCTGAGGGCACTTGTTGAGATTGTACTGTCGTCAACAGGTCGCCGAGCAAACTTCGGTCAAACAGAACCGAGCTTTGCAAACCTAGCTCAACACCGAATTCCTCCGTGTTGTTCAGCGCGACTTCACCGATCAATACTTGAATCATGACTTGAGCTGGTGGCTCGTCGAGTTTTTTGATCAAGTCCTGGACTTCGTCAAAGAAGCGAGGCGTCGCACTCAAAATCAACTTGTTACTCACAACTTCCGGCACGACGACGACTTCGCGCTCAATCTGTTGCGTGAGACTCACCGCCCCTTCAGCCGCACTTTCGATGAGACGTTCACTGCGGAGAAAATCGTTGATTGTGCGAGCTACATCGGCAGCCGGTGCATTTTTGAGATGATAAACGGCATTCACACGTCGGCTCGAGTCTTCTTCGTCAAGTCTCATGAGGAGTGCCTCGACAATCCGCAGGTCGCCTTCGGATCCGGCGGCAATGATGCTGTTCGTTCGTTCTTCGACCGAAAATCGCAGCGGTGTTAGCGACGTTTCTCCGGCGGCATTCGGCAATTGAGGGTCATCTCCGTCGCTGAGCAGCAGTGACTCGAGGACTTGGACCAAGCTGGCTGCGTCGCCATGCGTGATGCGGAACACTTTGATTTGCGCCGCGTCCCGAGGCGTGTCGAGGCGGCGAATTAACTCGGCGATAAGTCTTACCGTAGCAGGTGGTCCCGTGACGATTAACGCGTTGGTGCGGGCGCTCGG
>CBDUAB010000944.1:0-2545 GCA_965365045.1 uncultured Planctomycetales bacterium | reverse complement strand
GGACGGTTGCGACAGTATCTCGCCGACGACGGCTTGCGACAGAATACGCTCCTTTGGTACTGCGGCGATAATGGAATCCCCGCCAGCGGCCGCGCAACCACGCCTTTCCGAGGTCAGAAAGGCCAGGTTTATGAGGGTGGCATCCGAGTTCCCGGCACTATCGAGTGGCCGGCGCGGATTCGCGAGCCGCGCGTGACCAAAGTGAACGCCGTCACGAGCGACATACTTCCCACCATTTGCGATCTAGTCGGCCAACCTCTCCCGGACCGCCCTTTGGACGGCATCAGTCTGAGACCCTTGATCGACGGCGAACTGACGGAAAGGCCGAACCCAATCTGTTTCTGGAATTATGACGCTAGCCGAGACAACGGTGGCGAGCTAAAGCCCTACATCGACGCAAAACTTCAAGAGGGGACGACTCCGTTGGTCAAGATGATGGGCGGTCGCCTGACACGTAACTTCATCAATTTTCATCACACCAGCATCACGGACCAGGACTTTGGCGGAGCCAAAGTCATTTTGGATAACCGCTACAAGCTCGTTGTCCATGGCAAACCAGGCAGTGAGTCGATAAGAGAACTATTCGACGTGCGCGACGACCCGGCCGAGAAACACAACCTCATCGATTCTAAACCTGAGATCGCCAAGAACCTGGAACGGCAGCTTCACGATTGGCAAAAATCCGTGCTCAACAGCCTTACCGGCGCCGACTACCCGTAAAGCGTGCGACTTCGCAGCGTGCGAGTCGGGCTAGTGTCAGAACCCAATGTGATGTCAAATGGGTGAATCGGATTAGCCGAGTCTCAACTTTATTGGGCGGCACGTTGTATCACTCACGTCGAAAGAATTCGATTCACGGATGCTTGTCCAAGTGCCCTATTGTGGTCGGACTTTGCCTGGCCGCACTACTGAATCCCAGCGACGAACAGTGGGCGCACGCCGTGATGGGATCCGATGACACCGTCGTGACGATCCCACTTAATAACGGAAAAGTAACGCTCGGACAACTTGTAGACACTCTGCTGCAGAAACTAGATGTTAACGTGCCGGGCTTGGCGGATCAGACTAAGCCGCAAATTGAAGTCAACAAGGCTGCTGGCCGGCTGACGCTCACGCTCATTTCGAGGGCCACACTGCGAGCCGTCACATTCGATGTGAGTGATCGGGAACTCATTATCAAGATTGACGAGGCACAACTGCGACGCGAAGAAAAACGGATACGCTCAGCGATGCGACTGCTGATCGAGCGTCGTTTTCCAAATCTGGCAGCACAGGCTGAGGCGACGTATGGCATCCGCGTTCGCACCCGTGACGGCACGACCGTGCTACCGGCCCCGGAAACCGTCAAGCCTGAGATGGTAGTGCTCGTTCATGGGCTTGACGATCCGGGCAAAGTCTGGAATGTGCTAACGCCCACGCTGATACGCGAATCTTTCGACGTCTGCGAATTCATATATCCCAACGATCAGCCGATCTCGCGCTCGGCCGATCTGCTGTGCAAGGAACTCGAGCAGTTGAGGGCGCATGGCGTCCGCCGTGTAAAGCTGATCGCGCATAGCATGGGCGGGCTTGTCTCGCGCGAGATGCTCACAAGCCAGCAGTTGTACGCCGGGCACGGCTCGGGACATGCGGCTCGACCTGATGTGACTCGGCTGATCATGGTGGCGACACCGAATCATGGATCACAAATAGTTAGGTTGCGATTTCTAGCCGAACTGCGAGATCAGTTCGAACGGACTATCGCCGGCGACGGTGGCCTCTTTGTCGGAATCTTTGATGGTGCGGGCGAGGCGAAAGTTGATCTACTGCCAGGCAGCGAGTTTCTGGTTTCGCTCAACGCGCGGAAACTGCCGGCGGACGTGTTGTTTACGATCGTCGCCGGCCGCAGCAGCCCGATTACAAAGGAAACGGTAAACCAGTTGCGGTCGGTCGTGGAGTTGGCGCGTCCGGAAGCACTGCGTGGCAAGCTTAACGAACTCGTTGGAGAGCTTTCACAATTCACCGACGGTGGCAGTGACGGCCTTGTGACCGTGGAGTCAACACGTCTAGTCGGAATTGAAGATCACGTCATCGTTGACGGCAACCATCTGACTGTGATCCGTAACATGACCAAGACGAGCCAGCGTACACCACCGGCAATTCCTCATATACTTGATCGACTCAAGGCCCCATAGGCCGGGTCGGGGGATTCTCCAGGCCAAGGTCATTTGCAGCATCGAGGTCTCAATTTTGGTATCATGCGCAGCCATGAATCGAACGTATTTACTTATCGGGGCGTTGGTCCTTGTCCCTTGCCTGGCACGGGCGGAGTGGTCTGTCTTTGATCCCATTGCAAACGAAATGCCGCCGCCGGAGGACAACTTTGAGTGGTCGGGACCGATCGACGCATTCGTCCACGCGCGGTTGAAGGAGGCGGGACTCACACCGGCGCCGGCGGTGGACCGGCGCGTCTGGGTTCGGCGGGTGACATACGATCTAATCGGGTTGCCGCCCGCGCCGGAAGATGTGAAGGCGCTGCTGCACGATCCGCGCCCCGACGCTGACG
>CBDUAB010000943.1:0-2547 GCA_965365045.1 uncultured Planctomycetales bacterium | reverse complement strand
GCCGGCATCATTCGATTAATTTGAATCATTGGGGTATCGCCGATAGCAGCGGCGGCATCATCGTAAGTCTTTCCACGTGGCATTTTGGCTTCCTCCGTTGCTTACAGGCTCTCACGAAACGGGCACGGACACCCGTCGCCATTCGTAGATCTCAAGATCAATAAATTGTGATTGGGGGCCAGTTAAGATCACAGTCAAGATCAGCTGAAGTTATGCTATTGGACGTAAAAGACAAGGTTGTCTTGAGTCCAGCCGAGGGGTCATCATACGATATCACGGGGAAACACGACAAGGTCCGGTCGTCACACCGCGTCTCGATGCGTCTAGGACAGATGACGTAATTAGATACAATGGGCAGTTTTAGAAAAACCCTATACTTACCCCGATGCACCGCCAAGAGACGCCGGATGCACTGTCAGAAGTCCTGCAAAACTGCGGGAAGGAGAACATTCGATGACCCAAGTTGCTCAGCGATTGGCCGATCTGACGCCGGCGAAGCGTGCGCTGCTGCAAAAACGCCTCGAACAGAAACCGCCAGTTGCGCAACCGATTGCCATCGTTGGCATGTCCTGCCGATTTGCCGATGCACCGAACTTGGATGCTTACTGGCGCCTGATCTCTAGTGGCGAATCGGCCATTGAAGAAGTTCCGGCAAACCGCTGGGACGCGGACGAGTTTTACGATCCCAACCCCGATACACCGGGCAAGATGGTGACCCGCTGGGGCGCGTTTGTCGACAACGTCGATCAATTTGACGCGAAGTTTTTTGGTATCGCGCCACGTGAAGCCAAGCAGATGGACCCCCAGCAGCGACTGTTGTTGGAAGTTTGTTGGGAAACGCTCGAAAATGCGGGGCTCGCGCCCGACCAGATGGTCGGCACGTCGACCGGGGTCTTTGTCGGTATCGGGGGGACGGACTACGCGAAGATTCCGCCTCAATACCCGAATTACCACGAGCATTTGGATCCTCATGTGAGTACGGGAAATGCTCTGAGTATCGCGGCGAATCGACTCTCCTATGTTCTCGACTTCCGCGGTCCGAGTGTGGCGGTCGACACAGCCTGCTCATCCGGAATGGTGGCGCTCCATCTGGCGATCCAAAGTCTCCGCGCGGGTGAGTGCGAGGCGGCGATTGCCGGCGCCGTGAATCTGATTCTCTGTCCGGACGTCTCCATCGCTTTTTCCAAAGCCCGCATGCTTTCGCCGACGGGCCAATGCCGGCCGTTTGATGCTTCGGCGGACGGGTACGTGCGCGGCGAAGGCTGTGGCATGTTGGTACTCAAGCGTCTGGTGGACGCCACGCGCGACAAAGATAACGTGATCGCAGTTATCCGCGGCTCGGCGGTCAATCAAGACGGACGGACCTCGGGGATTACGGCACCGAATGCTCTGTCGCAGCAAGCGTGTATTCGCGCGGCCCATGCGGTGGCCGGTATTTCCGCGATGGATGTCAGTTACGTCGAAGCGCATGGCACGGGCACGCCGCTGGGTGATCCGATTGAGTTTCAATCGCTGGCGAAAATTTATCCACGGAGCAGCCCCACCGATCCGACGTGCCACGTGGCATCGGTCAAAGCAGCGATTGGCCATACCGAAACGGTTTCGGGAATTGCCGGTGTCATCAAAGTCGCGTTGATGATGAAACATCGAAGGATTCTCGCACAACCGTTGTTGGAAACACTTAATCCGAACATCGACCTGACCGGTACGCGTCTTCAAATCCCGCGGGTGGACATGGATTGGGTCACGACAGGAACGCGTGTTGCTGGCATAAGCTCGTTCGGATTTGGCGGGACTAATTCACATATTGTGTTGGAAGAGGTCAACGAGGCGGACGCCGTGGCCGAAGAGACAGAGCTCATTCGGCCTCGGCACGTGCTGGCGATTTCCGCCAAGACGAAAACAGCTTTGCCGGTCGTCGCAGCGCAATTACGCGAGCGCTTGGAGGCACTTACTGACGACAACCTGGGCGACTTTTGCCACTCGGCAAATGTCGGACGTTCGCACTTCAACCATCGCGCTGCCGCCGTTTCGGACTCCCGTCAACAACTGCTCGACCAATTGCAGGCGATTGCCGATGGTAAGCGTGCCAAAGGCAGCAAAAAGGGCGAAGTCAAAGTTGCTATCAAGCCCAAAGTGGGATTCCTCTTTACGGGGCAGGGTTCCCAATACATCCGTATGGCGCAGCAGCTCTTTGAGCAGCATCCAGAGTTTCGCAAATCGATGGAGCGCTGCGATGAGGTCTTTCGTCAAGCCCGCGGCGAATCCTTGTTGTCGGTCATCTATCCGGACGGCGGCGATGAAGAGTTGATCAACGAAACGGCTTACACCCAACCAAGTTTGTTCGCTATCGAATACGCCCTGGCGGAACTCTGGCGATCTTGGGGAATCGAACCTAGTGTCATGCTTGGCCACAGTGTCGGCGAATATGTGGCTGCTTGCATCGCCGGTGTGTTTCCTGTCGAAGACGGCATGCGGCTGATCGCCAAACGCGCGGAGCTGATGCAGGGGTTGCCCAGCGGCGGTCAGATGGCCGTGATTTTCGCG
>CBDUAB010000942.1:0-2552 GCA_965365045.1 uncultured Planctomycetales bacterium | reverse complement strand
AGCTTGTTTCCTTGAGTTTACTCTGGTGCATCACACCTAGCCAACAAGCCCTCGGTGCCGAGCCAGTCTCGGACCTGATCGTAGCGCTAAAAAGCAACGATGTTGCTGTCCGCCGTGATGCTGTCAGAAAGCTCTCGGATTACGGGGCACGTGCCGTCGACGCCGTGCCTGCCCTAACCAATGCACTTGACGATGACGATCGTAACGTTCGCACTTGGGCAATCATTGCATTGTCGAAGGTCGGGCCGTCTGCCAAGAAGGCAGTTACAGCGTTAACTGACGTGTTGAAAAACGATGAACTGGAGTATCGAGGTCGGGCAAAACAACGACGGCGAGTACGCTCGCCGTGACGCTAAGCAGGGCTGGTCTACGCGTGCATCTGATTGACATGAACTGGCTCGTAGCCTAGGCGAGTCAAGATGTTGCCTATCAACTGCCGCGTGTTACCGAACTCAGATGACACAGCAGAAACAAAAATGCGAGGTTTGACACTCACGGTAGTCCCTCACACCTGATAGCGTAACGTTGCGGGAATTCATCAATCCGATGTAGATGATATCACTAGCCAACCGCATGACCCTGCAGTACGGCCCGCATCGCCTGCTAAGAAAACTGATGGATGGTTAATCTTAATCACGTGTTCTGCAGTCCGCAACGTTTTGAATTTGTGACTACCAACTCACTGGGATTCGCGTAACAAGATTTTGGGTGTTTCTGAATAAAGGTACGTAAACTCTCACGCAAACCTCATGAGTGGGGTTATTTTGAGTCATGTTACCACGCAACTATTTGGTCGATGCGGTTTTTGAAAGAGTAATGGCTTCTGCAGGAAGGACGACCTCTAGTGTTTTTTCACAATCGTCTAATCAAATCACGTTTTACGTTCAACTCACCGCCGCTTTTTACTGACGCTGTACCGTTGACCCTTCTTCGTCAACGCTCGTTCCAAAGCATCGTCACTTTCGACAAGCCACGACCGCAACGCGAACTCGCGTACTTTCCTTGTATCTCAAAGCTCTCTAGATAGGATCATAGCAAGTCCACAAGTTAGGGAGAATGATCCGCCGTGGCCTGCCGATTCAACTTAAATTTGCCCGCCGCCAACTTCTTGCCGTGGTATTTGACGTCATATTTGCAATTGGCTCGTGGACCAAGTAAAAAATTGGCAAGTCGAGGAAGATGCGTTCTTGCAGTTTTCGCGGTACATGTCGATTTCCGCCCGCATCCAGACTACTATCGTTACACGCAGTGATCTAAACGTTTAGCGTCGACGCAATCACGATCGTTAAAAGCACAATTCGATTGTGCTCGTTCATTAGAGGGCTTCAATGAAACTAGGAAATCGTAAATCGAATCCATTGCGACGACAACGCTTCGGTCGACGGTTAGGAGCGGAAACTCTTGAGCCTCGCACTCTCCTCGCATCGCTTCCCATCATCACGGAATTCCAAGCGATCAATCGTGCGACCATTCTCGATGAAGATGGAGATTCGTCCGACTGGGTTGAAATCAGTAACCCGACAGCGGAGACGATCGATTTAGACGGCTGGTATTTGACCGACGACGCGGCCAACTTGAACAAATGGAGGTTTCCCTCGACAGCGATTGATCCAGGTGAATCGCTCATTGTTTTCGCATCGGGCAAGAATCGAACTGAATCTCAGAAACTGCATACGAATTTCAGGTTGTCGGGTAACGGTGAATTCTTGGCACTGGTGCAGACGGATGGAACAACGGTTGTACAAGACTTTGGTGTCGAGTTTCCCGCGCAACTCGAAGATCAATCGTATGGCTTGGCACAAGCGCGTGAGTCAACTTCACTCGTTGACCAAAACTCATCCGTCACTTCGTTTGTTCCCGCGGATGACTCGTTGGGTGTGGATTGGACGCAAAATCAATTTGACGATTCCGGGTGGCTAGAGGGGACGGGTGCCGTTGGGTTCGAAAACCTTCGCCCGATGACGACGGTTCGTGAAGAGTTTGATGTGCCGCTCAGCGCCGAATGGACGGTCGACTTGCCCGACGGGGCGACGGAGACGGTTGAGGTGGCCAACGGCGGCTTGAAGTTCTCCGTTCCCAACGGCAAGGACACTTCAATCCATGACCGCGGTCTGGCGCCGATTGTTTATCGGGATCAGCCGGTCGCCGACGCTACCGATTGGGAGTGGGTCGCCCACATTCAGAAGGAGAATACAGGCGACCGTGGCCCGGTAGGCGTTATGATCGTTGATGGAACCACGGGAAAACCGGCGCTGATGCTCGAACAGGCGGTCAACCAAACCTTTCGGTTCTTGAGCGGAGGTGTGGAAATCACTTGGACGCAACGCCAAACGGGCAGCTTCTTTTTACGACTTGCTCGAAATGAGATCGAAAAAACCTGGACCGCGTCCGCAAAGTTGGCGGAAGGCGATGAATGGCACGTCATCGCCACGGTCACGGATGGCACGTTTGAGGGGCCCGTTGTCGCCGATCCGAAACCAGCGTTGTACGCGCGCACGCCGAGCGGCACGTTGGATGCTCAGTTTCTCTGGGTCGAATACACCGCGGCTACT
>CBDUAB010000941.1:0-2556 GCA_965365045.1 uncultured Planctomycetales bacterium | reverse complement strand
CCGCCGTCTCGTTCGCGCCGTCGTTCAGGCCATACTCAATAATCGACTGCGCGATTCGGTTGCCCAAGGCCGCGGGAGAATCACCTTCGACTGAATCGAAGAATCGATCGTAGCCAAGGTCGCGCATTTGGCTATCAAGCGCGAATTCCGTGTCATATTTGCCCGGACCTGTTCCTCCCGGTCCGTCGACGAACCGGTGTTTCAACAGACGATATGCGGCAAAACTTATTGTTTCGTCCCGCGCCGAACCGACGTCAACAGCCGATGTTCGTTCTTGATGTAAGACCTGCGCTCCCGTAGTGTCGTACGCCGCCCACGCGTCGTACATGGCCGCCGACATGTGGTACAAATTGCGTGCATGGATCGTGGGACGAGCTGTATCGTTGCGGATCGCCTCCAGTAACTGTTCGTTCCAGATACGGGCCACGGACGGCTCAGCCGCGCAAGTGTATTGATGAGTTGCGCAAATCAGCAAAGTTGCCAGCAAGACTATTCGAATCATGATTCCACTCACGAGTAACAAAAGATCAGTTCATGCAAGGCCGCCGGGCCTCAGCGGAACAAACAGCCGCAGACGTAAACTAGCGGCCGATGACAATGTTGTCGACTCCTTCATCGACAACACGCATGTGATTATATCATCCAGGAGCTTCGTTAGCGTGTCATTCTGAGCGCCCACCACGGGTCCGTGGCAACGCCCGGAATGAGCTGGCGAACGGGGGCCGTGAGGCCCGCGGTGGAAGTGTGAGATTGGCGACAATCTTGGTTTTGCCCCAGACTAACCATCGCGTTTGATTTGATTGTTTGGCAGCGCCACCGCAGGCCTCACGGCCCCCGTTCGCCGGCAAGGCTCCTTCAGGATGACAAGAAATCTCTAACAGAGCATACTTAGTCGACCGCGTTGGATCTTACGGCAATCTGTTCATCCGAACGCACGACACGCTGTGGCGTATTGGAAATTGACCTGAGGGTGAGATCAACCGTCCTCGGCAATGCAGTATAGGAATTTGCCGCCGCGGAGGAATAACTGGTTTCCGGCGAGCGCTGGCGATGCATCGATCGGGTCATCGAGCTTATTCGTCGCGAGCACTTGCAAGTCTTTTGATCGCTGCAGCACAAGTGTTGTTCCATTTCGTCCCGTGATGTAGATGCGTTGGTTCGCACCGACGGGTGATGCATAGATACGTGAAATACCGGACAACCGCGTGCGATCCAGCATTGTGTCACCCGTCTTAGCATTCAGACAAGTCAGAATTGCGTGGTTGGACTGATTGAAATAGAGCATGTCGCCGTACAGCAACGGCGATGGGATGTAGGGAGTTCCCTGGCGCTTGGTCCAAACGATCTCGTCGGAATCTGAAATATCGCCAGTCGCGGAAAGCGGCAGCGCATAGAGGGCGTTGCCTTGGTAACCGCTCATGCAATAGACAACGTCACCGTCCACAACCGGTGATGGAATCACATTGCCCGTCAGACCGCTGCATTGCCAGATAATTTGTCCATCATTCAAGTCGTAGCTGCGAACCATGTTCGATGCGCTCGTAATGACCTGTGTCTTGCCACTGTGGTCCAAAACTATGGGCGTCGCCCACGCATTGGGTTCGTCGCGATCAGCCTTCCAGCGTGTTTCGCCAGTCTTTGCATCGAGCACTTCGATGTACGATTGCCCTTGTTGATCTCGAACGATTACGAGCTTGCCATCATGCACGACCGGAGAGCATCCCTCACCTAAACTAGCCTCCATAATGGCCTTGCCGAGGTCGCGATCCCACAGTTTGTTGCCGTCCAGGTCGTAACAGAAGAGACCGGCGGAACCGAACCAGCAATACAGTCGCTCGCCGTCAGTCGTGGGTGACGCAGAAGCGAAATCATTGTCGCCGTGATGGCCCTCGTGCGGGATGCTTTGGGTTGCAGTCCGGCGCCAAAGTTCTTTGCCACTATCACGATCGAGACACAGAACGACAAATCCGTGGACCGTATTTGGGAACTTGATCCCAAACACTCGTTCCGGTTGATCTTCTGGTTTCGGAAGCGAGGGATCAACTTTACCAGTGTCGATAGCTGTCAGCAGAAAGACCTTGTTTTCCCAGATGATCGGGGTCGAGCTTCCATTTCCGTCGATTGCCACTTTCCATCGGATGTTCTGCCCTTCACCCCATGTGATTGGCGGAGTCGCGGTTTTCGAAACACCACTGGCTTCTGGACCTCGCCAATGATGCCAGTTATTGAGCTTTGATTCATCGAATGGCTGGGCCTGAATTGAACTTGGCAGAAACAGAAAACAGCAAAATACCAAAGCGATGGCGAGCAACTTGCCGCAAACGGGATAACCACCGACTCGGAAAGATCTTCTGACGACCATAGGTAATTCCCGTACGTTGCGGCCTCAAGCCCCAAGAGTTTACGGACGGGCAGGGGAAGCGATCAAGGCTCCGACCGCTGTGCGTCTCCCGAAGAAGCAACTAGGACATTGATATCTCGAACGGCCCTTAGCTGGACAACGCCACTTTGTGTCATCCTGAGGGAGCGCAGCGAGTGAAGGATCTACCAGAAGCG
>CBDUAB010000940.1:0-2557 GCA_965365045.1 uncultured Planctomycetales bacterium | reverse complement strand
GCCGAGCCATTTGCTGGCATCTATGACTCGTCCCAGGACAGTTACATTATGTACCTGGACCGCGACAACCAAGAATTGCGATTCAAGGTTACCGACAGCGATGGGACGGCGGAACGACCGGGAGTACCCCAGTCCATGCTCGAATTTGGCGCGTGGCACCACGTACTGGGCGTGTACAACGGCGAAGATAAGGCTGCCAAAATCTATTTTGACGGCCAACTCGTCGACACACACTTAAACGGTGGCTTTGGCGACCCGGTGCGGACCGGGCAGATCGCCAGCATCGGCGCGAACCCGTCGGCGGACCTGGGGAATGCGAGCATCTATTTCTTTGAAGGAGCCATCGACGACTTGGCGATTTGGAACCGTCCGCTTGGTCAGGCCGAGGCAACGTATCTCTTTAACGATGGAACAGGGACAGCCATAGGCGCCGCGAACCCAGACATCCCCTTTTCGCCGGATGGCGTCGAGACTGTCATTCCCATCGCGCCAACGGTTGACCCGGTAGTGCACTACCGTTTTGAAGGGACACTGACCAACGACGGAACAGGTGGTAGCGCCCTCGATGGCACTTTGTCGGACACTCCCGGTGTTAACGACGGATTGTATGGGGTTGGAACCGATGGACTGGGTCTTGACCTGCGCGAGAATCCCGACTCGGCGACAGGTGGAGACTCCGTCTTCCTCGACTACAACCTGACCGAAAATGGCACGATTATCTTCGATTACGAAGTGGATAAGTTTTACAACTTCCAGTCTTTGTGGACGAACTCGGTCGATGCGAACGACTGGGAGATGTGGATCTACGATGACGGGCGGCTGCGGGGACGCGTCCAAGATGACTCCGTGGTTACGTACGATCTGACCGTCTCGGGTGGCCTGGACGAGTCCTATCAGATTGCCTTCACCTGGGAACGCAACGATGAACAAGTCGAGGTGAAACTATACGTCGATGGTGAGCGACACGACCAGGACACGGGAAGTTGGGTCGATCCCGGCACGAGGTTCTTTATTGGTGGGGGCGACGGGGGCAACGATCTGGGCGCTGGAATCTGGGATAATTTCCGGATCTACGATGCGGCTCTTACTGCCGGAGAAGTACTTTTCCTATCGTCGTCGTTCGAAAATAACTGCGACTACGATAGCGATGGCGCGTGTGACGTCGCGGACATTGATATGCTGGTCGCCGAGATCGTTGCCGGAACCAACGATGCGAGTTTTGACCTCAACGACGATGCCGTGGTTGACACGGCTGACTTGGCGGAATGGCTCTCGGCAGCCGCCCAGGAGAATGGCCTGAGTTCGCCGTATCTGTCGGGCGATGCCGATCTGAGCGGTACCGTCAACGCAAA
This sequence comes from uncultured Planctomycetales bacterium, assembly GCA_965365045.1. GTDB lineage: Bacteria > Planctomycetota > Planctomycetia > Pirellulales > Pirellulaceae > CBDUAB01. The sequence continues at coordinate 1,205 of CBDUAB010000940.1, read as the reverse complement.
TGATCTCAACGCGATGGCGCTAAACTGGCGAGGGGAGGTGTCAACGTGGTCCGGTGGTGATTTCACCGCATCAGGAAGCGTCGACGCGGCCGATCTAAACGAGTTGGCGCTCAACTGGCAACAATCAGTGCCAGCGGCAGCTGCCGTGCCCGAACCGAGCGGGTTGAGCTTGATGCTCATATTGCTAATGACGAGCTGCCTGAGCCGGAACATCGCTTGCGATTTGTTCACCCGTTTGAACAAGCGATAAAGCGATTAGATCGAGTACGGAAAAAGAAGCCATGGCTCGGCACAACATGCGACTTGATACTCTCCGGAAATCAGTCAAACGGTTCCTGACGTTGCTATCGGTCACTGCCTTCGCGGTTGAGCCGTGTAGGGTAATCGCGGCTGAGCCGGAACGGCTCAACGTGGTTGTGATTCTTGTAGACGATCTTGGCTGGGCCGACCTTGGTTGTTACGGCGCGGACTTGCACCAGACACCCAACATCGATCGGTTCTGCCGGGGCAGCATGAAGTTCACGGACGCGTACGCGGCGGCTCCGGTTTGCACACCGACGCGCGCGTCAATCATGACCGGAACGCACCCAGCCAGACTGCACATGACCATCTGGCACGAGGCCGCTGCGAATCCGCCACGGAACCGACCGCTGATTCCGCCCGTCGTGGAAGGGAATCTCGCGCACAGATATACGACCCTTGCGGAAACGTTGCACGACGCGGGTTACTACACGGCTCACATCGGAAAGTGGCATCTCGGCACGGCCGGATATTACCCGGAGTTGCAGGGTTTCGACATGAACGTGGGTGGGACGTTCTGGGGTTGCCCGCCGACATTCTTCTACCCCTATCGCGGTCCGTTCGGCAGCCGCAAGGAGTTGCGTTATGTTCCGCGAATGGAAGGCGGAAGCGACGGCGAATACCTGACCGACCGGTTGACCGACGAGGCGCTAAAGATCATGGCCAGCGCCGGTGATCGGCCGTTTTTTCTCAACATGTGTTACTACACGGTGCATACGCCGATCGAAGGCAAACCGGAACTTGCTGGGAAGTACGAGGGGCTGCTTCGGGACGGTCTGCACCACACCAACGCGCATTACGCAGCCATGGTCGAGTCGCTGGATCAAAACGTCGGTCGCATCCTCGGCGAATTGACGCGGCTCGGCATCGACGACCAGACGCTGGTCATCCTGACATCAGACAAC
>CBDUAB010000939.1:0-2559 GCA_965365045.1 uncultured Planctomycetales bacterium | reverse complement strand
AACGGCACGCCTAAATGCATCAGCTCGTCGGTTCCCGGCTTCGTGATAGGTTCGGATGAGTATTGTGTCACATACGCGCGGCGCATTTGAGACGTCTGGTTCAAACCGCTGCGATGGAAACTTAACGAACTGAGTACGACCAGACTGCCGGCGGGAACGATCGCGGGAACGCCCGGCTCCTTGCCAAAGTAACCAACCTTGTCCCCCGTTTTGGGATCACGAACATGCTCCACAAGCGTCCGCACTCCGATTGTCGAAAAAGGCATCACGTAGACCGTGCCGTTTTCCTCGGTCATGTCATCCACCGCCGCCCATACGGTGACGTAGGGACGATGTGAAAATCCCAGATATCCTGAATCCTGGTGCCACGAAAATGGGATGCCTTGTTCGGCGGCCTTTACGACATACTGATCGTAAAACAGAAACGCCGTGTCGCCAATCGTTGCCCGACAGATGTCGGCCATCAGGTCACTAAACACGTACTCACGAAGATGAGGCGCTTGATCGAACTTCTTGGCGATGTGGTAACGCTTGCCGCGATGGCTGATGTGAATGTGGTCCGTTCCCTGGCGATCCATCTCTTGATGCATCAAATCAATCAGGTGGTCACAGGCGTCACGCAAGATTTCGAGGTGCCGCGCACTGATCGCGTTTTCGAGGACAAAGTATCCTTCATCGCGAAACTGCCGAGAATGGTCGGCGGAAATTAGAGAATCATTTGCGATTCGGGATGCTGAGGTGTCGGACGTCATTCAAGCCACCTAGCGCATTACGCGGTTTCGTAGCCACTGCGTTGCTCACGACGTAGCCATGTGTCGGCTTCATCGTCGCCGACGAATCTTTCCGACTGTGGAACCCAATGCAATGGGCGGCCCAACCGCATTGATATGTTACCCAGATGGCAAGTGCTCACGCTGCGATGCTGACTCTCTACGTCCGAGATCGGATTGTTGCGCGAATGGATACAGTCAAAGAAGTTGCCCATATGGTTGATGATTGCGTCGAGTTTGCCGACGCGCTCGCGCCTTTCGAGATTATCAAAATCGTAAACGGAAAAACGCTCGCGCGGCAAAGGATTGTCGGCGAGATCATCTATCGGTTTGCCGGCCACCGTGCCTCGATTCACAAAGATGCGGCCGGTGGCGCCCGTAAACGTAATGCCGTTGCGCCCGGAGTCGCTAACTGTCATAACAACGTCATTGGCGTAACGGTAGCTTGCCTGGTAGTCGACAGCGACGTTGTATCCGTTTGGCATATTGAATCCGTTTGGAGTTGTGGGAAATCTGGCCGTGCCATCAATCTCCACGGGATGAGAATTGATTCCCCACTGGGCGATATCAAGATGGTGAGCGCCCCAATCGGTCATTTGGCCGCCAGAGTATTCGTACCACCATCGAAATGTGTAATGCGATCGTTCGGGAATGTAGGACACGTCAGGCGTCTGACCTTGCCACATGTCCCAGTTAAAGTGTCTGGGCACGGGCATGACTTCGAATGGTCCACCAACTTTGTTTTTGCCGAGTACGACGTCGACTTTTTTTAGCGTGCCAATCCGACCTTGGCGCACCATTTCGACGGCCAGCCGAAAACGATGATCGCTACGTTGCCACGAGCCAACTTGAACGACGCGGCCCGTTTCCGCAACGACTTTGCGAATCAGCTTGCCTTCGTCAATTGTCAGCGTGAGGGGCTTTTCACAATAGACATCTTTGCCGGCGCGGCACGCGTCCACGAGAATTTTCGTATGCCAATGGTCGGGTGTGCCGATCAGGACTACGTCAACATCGGCGCGCTCGAGTAACTCGCGGTAGTCTTCAAAGATCCGGGGTGTACTGCCAAAGGCGGCTCGCGCTTGCTCGCACACATGGCGATCCACATCGCAGACTGCCACGACGTCGCCGTACGCTTGCGATTGTCCCGTGATTACCGAGCCTTGATATCGCAAGCCAACGGCGCCGATGCCGAGCCGTTCGACTTTGCGTGTTGGCTTTTCCGCGGCGTGGACGGCTCCGCGCAGACGGTCCGCGATGACGCCGCCGCCAGCTGCCACGGCTAGCGCGCCAAAAAACTCACGACGGGTCGACGATGGTGTGTTCATTCTTTTAGCTCAAACTGAGAACTCCGCACTATTTGTGTCATCCTGACGGAGCCTTAGCGACTGAAGGATCTGCCAGCCAAGAGTTAGAATCAGTACACGCGTAAACTCCTCCGGTGTGAATCGAATTCGAACTTACCCGCTGTGGCGTCGCCGCGTCTTCTGGCAGATTCTTCGGTCGCTAAGGCTCCCTCAGAATGACAGCTATCATCGCTTTAAGTTTTCAACGCACATAATCACGTGATTATTCAACTGCATGCTGTCCTAACGCGTATCACTCGTGCATGGGATTCTAACTGCCACTCGTTCATGTTTCAACGAACGGCCTTAATAGTCTTGCGCCCCAGGCCAAATGCTATCGTCGCTACGACCGGTTTTTGTCCCTTCAATACGCGCAAGTGTCGGGCTACTGAAGGAATTGCGTTTCCGCACTCGGTCTGTTGGGGTCTGCTGGGGGCCTGCTG
>CBDUAB010000938.1:0-2579 GCA_965365045.1 uncultured Planctomycetales bacterium | reverse complement strand
TCGCACTAGAAGCAAATCGCGACCTCCGCGAGGGGGCTCATCCAATACATCGGGACCACCTCAGCGCGGATTCACCAAAGCGTCACGCAACCAGCGAAAAGGACGGACGCGTGTCGCTGGCGCCCGTTGAGCAACGTTGGTACGGCTGATAAAATCCCTTTTGGTTCACATAGTTCGTACGAGACTTTATTTAGGAGAAATTCGTTGTCGCCATCCGAGAAAACGGTCTTAAGTGCATTCCAAAAGTATCTAGTTACTCCGGGAAAAATGCTGTGCTTCTTCGGTCCAGATCTGGAGAGACACAAACCGGCCTTGCTGAGGCTGACGGAAAAGGACTTGCTGATCAAAGAGCAATTCAAAGGAGCGTATTCCTTGACGCACGCTGGTTTTGCAGCGATGAAGACCTGCAGCAAATGACGAATGGGCGGCCGAACCACCAGCACGCTGGATGTTAGCGCGGCCTCACGGTCAATGGCTTTGTTGCCGTTCCGCGCGCTCTTTCCCGGAAAGAATGTGAGTCTTTGGTGCGATGGTCTGACATCGCTTTCTTTACACACTTGCGCACCGGGCTACCGCCGACGTCTGACGTATCCACCGAACAGCAACGCACCTGCCAATAGAGTAAAACCGGCTGGTTCAGGCACTGCGGCTGCGGCTGCTGGGGGTACGCTGTCTTGCCAGTTCAATGCCAGCGCGTTCAGGTCCGCGGAGTTCGTTCCGCCTCCCGTGAAGTTACCATTGGTCCAATTGTTGTTGTCGGTTTGCCACGTCAGGGCTAGTGCGTTCAAATCTTGCGAGTTGGCACCGCCATCGAGATTAGCGTCACCAAGTAGAAACGATCCAGCAAATCCGTTCGCGGGTCCGGCTTCTCCAAGCCAATCATCTCGATCCAGGTCATCCACAACACCGTCGTTGTTCAGATCGAATGCTGGAGCGTTCGTGCCGGCAGCAACTTCATTCATCAAGGAATCAATATCCGCACCGCTGCAAACTCCGTCGCCATCGAAATCGCAGTTGAGTGTAACACCACCGCTTTCGGATATTGGCGTTCTGCCGTTCCCCATTGTGTCGGTGCCGTAATTGGCCTCGCCAAAATCGTCCAGCGTGAGGCCAGGCTGTAGCATCGCAATGACGTGGAGCCCGCTGCCAGCGCCAGCAAGTGTGTGGAGCGGGCCGCTCTCGTCGATGATCGTCGTATCATTAGCCTGAATGGCATTGTCAAACTCGCGAATGTCCCAGCAATTTGCCGCGTCGCATTGTCCCGCACCGGGCAAGTCATCACCGCTGACGCTAATGAGATTCGCCGGGTCCACATTAACCGTAAAGGCATGAACGTCGGCGCCGTCACCATCGACCGAAAGCTCACCCGTGGCCGGATCATAATAGAAATCTGGCACATCGTCGCCAGGAATACCGTCGGCGGAAGTCGATTTGTTACCGTTCCAAACGATCAGGTCGTTCACGTCGGTATCGCCGTCCTGGTCACCGTCGGCACGAGCATAGTTTGTGTCGACCGTGTATTTATTGCCATCCCAAATCGCCAAGTCGCTGTCGTCCACGCCGCCGCTGGCGTTGAAGTCGCCCGGATAAAACACACCTTGGATTCCAAAGGCACCGGGAGCCGTCTGATTATGGGCGCCAAGGTAGAACGCTGGCGTCGCATTTTGCCAGTCAAAGAAACCGTCGGTGAACGGATGGTCCGGATCGGTAGTAGGATTTGGGATCACCGGGTTCGCCGCATCGCCCGGGTCAAACACACCTTCGTAAATGAGATTCCCAACTTTAGCCGAGATTCTGACTTCCCGGGCTTCCAGGGTGCCTGGTGCCGCATCCGGATTGTTTAGTTCCATATTCCAGCTGATCTCGGGGCGACCGTCGTAGGGTACGCCAATGTCGGTATTCGTCGCCAAATCATCGATTTCCATGCCGCTTTTTACACGGCTCAAGCTAAGCGGATAATTGTCTCGGCCCGGTTCATCGGCAATGGCTGTGTCTGGTAAACCAGACTGCATATAGAAACCGACGCCTTCCGGCCCGTTGGCCCCTTGAATTTGGCTATTGGCAAACCAATTCGAATTACCCGTAATGGCGTCTCCTTCGTCGTTCGAACCGATAAAGACATTTATGCTCACACCGTCGCTGCGCCAGTCACCGGTCCACAAATCCCAAGTGCCGTTGTTCGGCGCGCGTGACGCAATGAACTCTTCCGGGTCCTCGATGAAACCAACTCGCAATTCCCATTGTCGCCGAAAGCTGCTGTCGCCGTTAAAGTTGCCGGGAAGGGCGCCGATGTCGATGACGGGACCAAAATTGAGAAGTTGATCTTCGTAAGACGATGCCGATGGCGAAGATCCAATGAACATGCCCGGAGCTTTGAATCCAGTGCCAAATCCCGCGCCCGTCCCCGCGTCGCCCCCCTGATCCAAACCTTCCCAGGTGGCCGATGTGTTGTTACCTTCTTCCGGGACTAAGAGCTGGATTTCGTTATCCGGTGGAGCAAGGCCATCGACCCCTTGGTACTTACGGAAGACGTTGTAAGTATTGGCGGGCGGATTCACGCCATCGGCGTTGAGGCCAAA
>CBDUAB010000937.1:0-2580 GCA_965365045.1 uncultured Planctomycetales bacterium | reverse complement strand
CGCTCGGCGAGAATTCCGGCCGGCAAGCGAGGCAAGCCGACGAGTTGGCTATGCGCATGTTCAAGGGACGCTCCGGCAGCGGCGCCGTTGTTTTTGAAGGCGATGCCGAATTTAACGTCCGTATGGCGTCGCCAATCTCGAAACCGCTCGGCGTACGCGAGAAATACCAGTTCGGCGTATTCCAGCGAAAGTTCGGAAAAGCAGCGAATGTGCCGTGATGATTCTATTACGACCTCGTGATATCCCGCGCTTGGCTGGCTGGCGAAAAAATCGTTGCTGGCCGGCTTGGCTTCGGTGTGTATTGTCGCTGGGAAGAGATTGGGAACGACACGCAGCTCCCAAGAGCCTGCTGGGTTGTCGTTGTTTGGACTGCGTTCGTTTGGACTGAGTTGTTCAGGGTAGGAGAGAACGGCGGACGGTGTTTGGTCTTCGCTGCCAGGGCAAAAAGGACAAGGTGTCGTTGTTGTTTTTGCGTTCGGTGTGATGAGAAAGGCGCCGGGACGCTGGCCGCGCGCGGGTGCAATGATTGTGACCAATCGTGAAACGGGGTCTAATCGTAGCTCAGGCACAAATCGATTGTTTGATCCGAGAAATAATCTGTTGGTAGAGATCGGTGTATTGGCGGGCGCTGCGTCGCCATGACCAATCTTGTCGCATGCCAATTGCTACGAGTTGCTCCCATGCGTCACGGCGATTCTGGTAGGTATCGCAGGCCCGTGACAGCGCAGCTTCGCAAGCGGACGTGGTGTAACTGCCAAAGGAAAAGCCGTTCGCGGTTTCAGCCGCCAATGTGTCTTCGTTGCAGTCCGTGATTGTGTCGTAAAGGCCGCCGGTCGCATGGACGACCGGTACCGTGCCGTAGCGAAGACTATAGAGCTGATTGAGTCCGCACGGTTCGTAGCGGCTCGGCATGAGAAAGATGTCCGCTGCCGCTTCGATGTAGTGTGCGAGTTCGTTGGAAAAAGTTGTACACGTGGCAACACGTTGCGGATACTCTTGCGACAACTGGGCGAGCGTTTCTTCGATCCGCCCATCGCCAGTGCCCAGAATAACCCACTGCACGGAGCGCTGATGGAGCCACTTCTTCATCACCTCGATGATTATGTCGGCGCCTTTCTGTTCAGCGAGGCGACCAATAAATCCGATCAGCGGTGTATGCGGCGACTCCGTCAGGCCGAGTTTTTTCTGCAGCTTAGCTTTGCACGCGGATTTACCAACCTGCCAGTCCTTAACCGAATAGTTTTTCGGCAAGTGCTGATCTGTCTCTGGATTCCAGGCTTCGTAATCGACGCCATTGAGGATGCCCGTAAGGACGTCGTGACGATGCCGCAGCACACTGTCGAGTCCGCAGCCCAGTTCGGGGCGCTGTATTTCGTCCGCGTAGCGAACGCTTACCGTGCTGATGGCGTCTGCAAACACAATGCCTGCCTTCAACAAACTGAGATCGCCGAAGAATTCCAATTGCTGCCAATTGAAGTACTTCCAATCCAATCCAGTCAACAGCATATCCCAATGCCAAAACCGCCCTTGGTAGGCCAAATTGTGTATCGTGAATAACGTCGCGACACTCTCGTATCCCTGTGCTCCTCGATATTCAGTCTGCAAATAGGCCGGAATCAGACCGGTTTGCCAATCATTACAATGGATAATATCGACTTCTAGCTCGAGGAGGCGGATTGCCTCCATCACGCTGCGGCAAAAGAAAACAAATCGCTGGCAATTGTCGCGATAGTCCTCACCCGCTTCGCCATAAAGGCCTTCTCGATCAAAGTACCCGTCTTGCTGGATGAAATAAACACGCACATCGCTGTCGCGCAAGTGCGTTGTCAGGATGGACCCGCGGACAGCTTGATTGCCAATCGGTATTTCCAGGTCGACACCAGTGTATTGAATGCTGTCGGCGTTTTCAAAGACGTGGCGGAAAGCGGGCATAAAGAGCGTCACTTCATGACCGAGATTGGCTAACTCGATCGGTAGCGCACCGCATACGTCTGCCAAACCGCCAGTCTTGGCAAACGGGACAGCCTCGGTAGTGGCCATAAGGATCTTCGCCACGATTTCTACTCCCGACGAACGATACGCCAGCAACCGAATAATGAGCATTGCTGCGGCGAACAGCGCCGCGGCACGCGTCTTGTATTCAGCGCAAAACGCGAAGACAACTCATTCTAGGCCACTTTACGGAAAGTCACAGTGTGGGCCAAGGGGAAAAGGCCGACATGGACGCAGATTGGGTATAGGAACGGACTTGAAGTCTACAGCACCGCGGCGACAGCTTGGCAGACTTTTTCGACATTGTCCCGATTCATCCCTGCCACGTTCATGCGGCCGTCACCGACCAAGTAAATTGAGTGCTCGTCACGGAGACGCTTCACTTGGTCGCTTGTTAAGCCGGAAAACGAGAACATGCCACGTTGGCGGTTGATGAACGAAAAATCGCGCTGCTGTTGGATTTCGTTGAGTTTCGCCGAAAACGCCGCGCGAATCTCGTGGATTCGTTCGCGCATGACGGCCAATTCCTCGATCCATTGCTTTCGTAGCACCCGATCGCCTAAAACGCGACTGACGACAGCACCGCCA
>CBDUAB010000936.1:0-2582 GCA_965365045.1 uncultured Planctomycetales bacterium | reverse complement strand
ACAAGGACGACGAAGACCGCAAGCTCTGTAGCATGTATCTGTCGATCATGGACCGTATGGGAGTTTCGCTGAACACCTTCGGCGATGCGAACACTCGTCTGGCCGGGCTATGATTCCTAAAAAATCCCTGGGCTTCTATCGAAGGGTCACGCGGTTGCTCGTACCCAACCCTGGGCTGCGTTGTCGCGCTGGCCACCATTTTCCAAGTACGCTGTTTTGAGCTTGCTGAGCGAATCACCCGGAAGCGCCTTGAGATCGTTTGTCAGGTCAAGACCGTAAATCTTGGCCGCGTTCAGACCTAGGATGTTAGCTTTGTCTTGCTTCGTCAGCTTCGCGTACCCGAATTTTTCACAAAGTTCGTCGCTGATTTGAAATCGCTTCATGGCATCGATCGTCCACTGCGGCGAGCCCCACCAGAGGCAATCGGTGCCCCAAATCACGTGGTCCGAACCGTAGTATTTGACGTTCTTGCCAATCAAATGCTGGCACATGACCGGATTCGCGATTGCCAACAGACCGAAGGAGGAACCGATCTCGGGATAGACGTTGTTCATGTCCGGATTGCGCTGCTTGATTTTCATCAGTTCCGCATGCCAAACAAAGTCGCCCGTCGTGGGATCGAAGAAACCGTCTTCCTTGAATTGCGGTTCGCTCGGACCGTGCTTCAGCGCCGAATGGTAGACGATAAACGCGAGGTCAGGATGGTCCTTTGCCGGTTTCTCAACGTCGCCTGGGTGGGCAAAGTGGCCAAGCGTTCGCGATTGCGACGCAAAACCCTTGTGCACACTGAACACTTTGAGTCCCAGCTCCTTGGATTTCTCGTAGAACGGATAGGACATTTTCTCGTCGTCCATACGAAAGCCATTACCAGATCGGCCGGGATCGGTGTGGCAGTACCACTTCCAGCTGTCGATGCCGTAGTTCTTGACCTCACGTTCCATTTGCTCGAACAAAGCTGGGAAGTCGGGCGAGTTGCTTTGCCGGTCCCAATAGTGGTTCGGCGCACAGTTGCCTTGGCAAAGCGCACGCGTGCCCCCAGCAAGTTCATTCACTTCCTTCTTACGCTGCGACATCAACCAACTGGGCAAGATGCCACCGCCACGGTCGCGTCCTTCCTGCACCTTGCCTGCGAGGTTCTTGTTGGTCTCACGCCCGGGCACGCCGGAAATCACCGAAACGGCTGTCTCGCTATCGAAGAATATCTCTTTGACGTAGTTCGCAAAGCTATACGCCTCTGCGTTTTCACTTAAATCAAAGCCCATATTCCGGACGAATTCGGCCTTGCGAAATCCAATTGCGACACCGTCGGTAAAGTGGTTCTGCACATCCATCACGAAGTACTCGCCCTTCGGAAACTTTTCTTCCGTTGCGGCGGGTTCGAGGGTCTCCGCGGCATCTACTTCCCAGTTGGGCCCGTAGATCATGTTGGATGCTAAGAAGGCCGTCGCCATTCCCATCGAAGTTCGCATGAAATCGCGGCGCTCCATGCCGAGCTTCTTCGATTTCTCAATCGACAGTTCACCGATCAACTTCTCCCACTGCTTTTGTGTGTCATTCTGCGGACGTGGGATGAACTCCTCGTTCGAAACCGCTTGCGTTGGAATGGGAGAATCAACACCACGATTCTGATCGCGTTGCCATTTGGGGATCCACATGACTGACCTCCATTGTTTTAAGTGACGGCATTTTGGGCGGCTCGCATTGTAACCGAAAAACGGACCGTTGGAACGTGCACGCATCCCGCCTCAACACCCCCGAAACTCCGGCAACCGCCGATCAGTCATGGCCGCAACGCCCTCGCGAAAGTCATCGGTCTGCCTCAAGCGATGCTGTTCGGCCTTCTCTCGATCGGTAGCCGTTCGAATGAGTCCAGGAAGATCGCCCCGCATCGTGGCCCGGATCGACTCGATCGCAAGTGGAGCGGAGCGGGCGATCTCGAGGGCTCGGGCCCGTGCTGCAGTTCTCACGTCGGAGAGGTCCACCAACTGATCGCAAAGTCCGATGGCCAACGCCTCCTCACCCTTCAGCCGTCGTCCGGTATAGAACATCTCGAGCGCTCGCTGGCTGCCGACAACGGCGGGGAGGGTCACCGTAAGGCCGAAGCCCTGGTGGAAGCCAAGACGCGCAAAATTGGCGCTGAAGCGAGACTCGCGGCAACCGACTCGAAAATCCGCCCACAAAGCAAGGCCGAGGCCTCCACCTACTGCCGCTCCCTGGATCGCAGCCACCACCGGAGTCTTTGTGGAGAACAGCCGCACAGCTTCGTCGTAAAGATGCCGCTCAGGAGTTCCGCCTTCGGCACCTGGTGCATTGAGGTTGGCGCCGGCGCAGAAGTTCTTGCCCTGAGAACAGAGAACGGCTGCCCGGCAAGCGGCGGACTCGTCGAGCCATTCCATCCCCTCTGCGAGGTCGGCTATCAACTGCTGATCGAAGAAGTTATTGGGGCCGCGCTGGATCTCGACCATGGCGACAAAGTCATCGCCCTGACCGACTTCCACGTCGCCGAAGTGCTGAGTGCTGCTCATAAACTGCCTCCCGATGTGCGATTTCTTGATCCATTCCTGCGGAGCGTCACGCTGGCC
>CBDUAB010000935.1:0-2584 GCA_965365045.1 uncultured Planctomycetales bacterium | reverse complement strand
ACGTCATACCAATTTGGCCCCGCACCGGATTCGAGAGAATCGTCCGTTGGCACGAACGCCGTCGCGGCAGCGTCGATTGCCACCAGCGTCGTATCCGTCGTCACGACCGACGCGGTGGCCCTCATGGTCAACATATCTCCGGAGTCAATGGTGCCGCCATGTTGGTCTTGCCCATTGATTTCGAATACGGCGGACCGGATTGAGGTGTACAAATCCGCAGCCGTCAATTGATCGAGAAAAACTTCCGACCGCTCCGGAAACCAGTCTTCCATGATATGGTCGTATTCGTTTTGCCATTCGTTGTCTCGAGTGTACGGTGCACTGCGGTGCTGATCGCCCCAACGAGCGGATTCGGCAACGATTCCCTCAAAGTTCTCCTCAGATACCGCCGCATAAATGGACGCGGGAACGTTGCGTTCAGGGTGATCCGGGTCCCATTGTGGGTTGTCAGGATCGACATAGAAAATGCCGCCCGGATTCACCAAATGTTCCTGCACAGCGTCGGCGAACAGGAGACGGAACTCGGCACTGTCGCGCAGCGATTGGAGAGGCGCGGCGACACCGGCACCGTTGTTGATATCGTTCGTGTTAATATTGCTTCGCAAGAATAGGCTCCATTCCGCGTCCCACATAAAGAAATGGAACCCTTCGGAGTCAGGCCCGTTCTCGCGACCAACATAGTAATTCTTGTGCGGCCAATCACTATTCCCGGCGTACCAGTTCACCAAGAAGTAGTCGATCATGTTGTCGACGTTTAGGTAGCTCTCCCAGTTTGGATTGTTACTGCCGTCAGGGTTCTTGCCCTGTACCTTCATGAACGCGGCTGTCCGCTCCGATTCCGTTGCGGCGTTAGCAACGTCCCGTGACAAAGACACGAGTTCGCTCCAGGCGTCCCGCGCACGGTTGGCCCTCACCGAATCGTCCGCGTTGATGGGATTGCCGGAATTCAATCCATCCCAATCGTCCTTGTCGCCACCGATGTAGGACTCGCCAAACGATTGATCCGGGCGTTCGACCATGTTGTACAAGCCCCAATAGACGCCGTTAAGATACACATGGACGAAGCGGCCATGCGATGCCGGTTGGTCCATCGCCAGGTGGACACGGCGACCGAACTCGTCCCGGGCGAATTGTGGCTGGCCATTGGCGCCAGACCACTGCCATCCGTCGTTTGCTTCCATTCGCAACGTCAAGGTATCGAACTCTTGCGCGGCATCTTTGCCGAACATCGGGTAATTCAGTTTGGCGGGACCGTATTCCGTTTTGAACTTCAAGCGTAGTGACTTTTTCTTGGTTAATCCCCACGATCGAAAAGCACCGCCTTGAATCTTTACGCCGGCGTTGATCTGGAACTCTTCGCTGCCGTCGGCGGTGATCATCTCAAAGGAGACTGGCTTTTCAATCGTGCTGCTCTGCGGATTTGTATACACACCACCACTACCAAATAGATCGTCAATGTCGCCAACGATCGACAACGTGGGCAATGCCTTGAGATCATCCCGAATTGTCGCGGCATAGCGGCCGCCGAAATCGTCGTTCGGACCAATCACGTCCGCGTCCATTCCATAATCCGGGCTCGTCCCATTCCAGGTGGTCGGGAAACCTGCCGAGATTGTTGACTGCGACGTTTGTTCAATGACATCATCGAGAAAAACATAAGTTTGCGTGTCGACGTTCGTCGGCTGCAGGCCCGGCTTGTACGCCAGCGCTCGCAAGGAGGAAGTTTCACTGATCGTGATTGATGAGCCGTCGTAAATCTCGCCGTGAGATTCAGTTGGCCACGAACCGTCAAGCGTGTAACGAATCGTCGCATCTTCCGTCGCCGAAGTAATCTCGACCTCAAACGGTGCATCGTAAAAACCACGATCAACACTAAAGGTTGTGTCCGCGACAAGATCAGTGAATGTTGTCGCGTTCACGGCACCAGGAGTCGTGTCCGAAAAATATCGAATGTCATCGCCCAGTCGACCGTAAGAAATATCCGCCACCTGCGAGGGCACCGATGAGAACTCATCGATAACTTCACCGCCCAAATCAGTTAGCCCAACGTACTCGCCAGTCGTCGAGAGCGAGAAATTCGTGTGTAAGTTGCCTTGTTCATCGAGCGCGGGATCAATGATGTCTTCACCCGAAGCAAAAACCACTAAATAACCGTTGGCCGGAATCGTTGTGCCAACCGGGAATTGCCATTGATTGGGATCGCCCGAGTTGTCGGTCAAATGCATGCCGCTGAGATTCAGTTCACTGCCGGACAAGTTGCTTATCTCGATCCAGTCCGGCGTATCGTCCTCGCCGCTGTACGGAACACCGGTCGAGGTCCGGGTCCGCGTCGTCAGCGTCGAATTGTTTTGGGCCATGAATTCATTCAGGGCGACCAACGGCGTGTCGTTCGTCATGAAACTTCGTGTCATCGGAGACCAAGTCGAGCCAGCGGCATTCGTGGCCAGCGCGCGAAAGAAATACTCCGTTTCCGGCATCAATTCGGACAATCCCGCGGAGAAACTATCCACTCGCTCGCCAACTTCGTGCTGACTTTCCCAGGCTGCGACGTCCGTGCCGCCGTCAGCTAATCCGTAGAAAACGG